>JAJYIL010000020.1 GCA_021790055.1 Bacteroidota bacterium | reverse complement strand
TGGTACGGCTTCGGCTCTGCTGTTATGAAGTGCATCGAGAATAAACAAACAACCTGGGATGAGCTAAGAAAAATGCATTCAGATTGGGAGTTCTTCCAGGTACTTGTTTCAAACCTCGAAATGGTACTTGTAAAGACCGATATGATAATAGGAGAAGAATATCTTTCCCTGCTTCCGGGTAAAAGCCGTACTAAAAAGATCTTCGAATTTATAAAAAATGAATTTGAGCTTTCACGCAGCGTAATTCTAAATATTACCGGGGAAGAAAACTTATTAGACCACGACAAATCGCTCCAGCACTCACTTCAGCTACGCAATCCGTATATTGATCCGATTAGCTTTATTCAAATTAAGTTCATCAAGAAGTTCAGACAAAAAAACCTTCCGGCATCTGAACGAGAAAAATTACTTTCTCTTCTTCGCTTAACTGTTAATGGAATTGCCGCCGGGGTTAGGAATTCAGGATAGTTGACAAGTAAAGATGTCATCTTTGATAAAATTAAAAAAATATTTACTCACTCCTGCTCCTTCCGGCGGGAATAGTACAGCCTGTTTTGATTAACTAATAGATATGATTTAGTTCAATAATAAAGCTGATATTCAATAGGGAAGTATCCACTCCTACGTAAGGGGTAGGACGGGTTAAAAATAAATAATCTAATCATTACCCTAAGGTAGTGAGACTAAATAAACCATTCTCCCTATTATATAAGAAAATACCTTACAAGCTTTATTTTACCCTTTTATAAATTTCTTTGTTGCCGGTTTTGATATTTTTAATTATTAAGAGCTTTCCCTTAATCCGGATATTACTTGATATAGTAGTCTTGTTTCCCAGCGTTACTTTTAACGTATCACCTGAAATAGAATAATTTCCAAAATATTTATCCCGTGGTACTGATAAGTGCATCGTTCCGTTATTAAAATATATTGATGTTGCAATGTGTCCAGCAGGATATTTCCATAGCCATTTGCCAACTAACGGATTGATTTTACTTGATAATTTAAAACTTTTGTCCCTAACCATTTTAACTGTTGTAGACCAGTACAATTTTCCATATTTCCTATAAATTGTATCTTTTTTAACTGTTAAATAATTCGTATCGATTATTGTCTTCGAGATAGGAAAATTTGTATGAAAAGTTTGAAAAAGGAGATTACCCTTTAACTTGTATTTATAATCAGCTTCGATAAATTGCTGCATAGTTATTTTACCATCCGGACTGAATTTTAAATGAGAAACCTTTTGACCTACCATTGTAACTGATTCCCATTCACCTATTAAGGCTGAATTAAGATTCTGGGCAAATATTGAAGTGCTATAAATTAAAATTATGAATAATATTTTATGGAAGATTGTTTTCATAAGGAAAAATAAAAGTTCATGAATAATAAAAATATAAAAATAAAACTTATTAAGTTACCGTATGTAAATGCTAACACATGGAGCATTGAAGTAAAAACATTTATTCCATTTTTCCGGGGTGTTGCGTAATAAGAATTAAAAATAAAAACCTCACCACTGCCCTTAGGTGGTGAGGTTAGATAAACCGTGCAATGTCCAGATTAACTCTGGACAGCACGATCGTTAAATAAGTAACAATTAACTAATACAATTTATCTGTTACTTAAAATCCTAATGATACCGAGAAAATATGGTTGCCGTTGAAATACTTTGTAGCTCTGTAGGCATAATCAACGTGCAAATCAACAGTTCCTAAATTGTATGCTATTCCGGCGCCGGCAGAAAATCCGTAAATATAATTCTGATCCTGGTTATTCGGTGATATAGAATAGCCTGCTCTTAAGAAAAATGTTTGGTTGTATCCGTATTCAGCGCCTACGTTATAAACATCCCCTGAAAAATTATTATTCTGATAGTCTGCTGATATATGCAGCATATTCGTTTCATTAATTGCAGGATTATACCCGAAACCAATTTCAAACGAAGATGGCAGATCGAAAGCAGCAGCCTGTATTGCATAATAGCTCGGCGCTCTATCGAATGCTTGTGTAGGATCAGATGTAGAGCCGATTGGAGCTGCCTGAACTAATAATCCTGAACCTGAATATTTCATTTGCGGTCCAATGTTTTTTACTACCAGCCCAAAGCTTAATCCTCTTATATCTGCAAGATCCAGGTACTGTAATCCGGCATTAAAAGCAATACCTGAAGCATTAACCTGGGATATTGTTTCTGAGATATAATTAAAGGTCAAGCCGATTGCAATCCTGTCCGTAAGCTCTCTTGAGTACGTAGCACCTGCAACTAAAAATTGAGGTGTATAGGTTTGCCCGGTTCCATCAGGCTGCTCGTTTGTCGTAATCGGGATAGCGCCAATACTTAATGTTTTCAGATTAAGGGATACAACACCGAATCCGGAAAAGTTAGCGGAGACTGCGCCATACTCAACCCCAATATCAGCTATATAATTCATATGAGAGAATAAAGCAGTAGCCGAATTTGTCATGTGCGCTGCTCCGGCTGGATTCCAGTATAATGCATCAATGCCCGAAACTGTTGAAATGTTTGCACCGGACATTGCAATACTTGAAGCACCAACCGGGATTAATAGCTCATTGGCGCCACCGGTACCATTCCTAGAACCGCCGCCGGCAAAGGCGCAATTTATACCTAAAGCTATAAAAGCTATTAGTACTAAAATTCTTTCCGCATAGCGGTTAATTTTAATTACAATTTTCATTTTTACTCCTTGAGTTTTAAACTTCATTAAAAATGATCGGGAATTTGCTGTTCTTGAATTATAGCGAACTTAAGAATCTTGGTAGAGCCTATCTGTGGCATATCAATATATGCTATATATAGGCCGCTCGCTACAGGCAAACCCGATTCATTTGTCAAATCCCATTGTTCAAAGTTGCCTTTTGTATGATTTATCTCTTTAACCTGTATTCCTGCAAGATTGAATATTCTAATTGTTGCAGAGTTTGGCAGATGGCTAAATGTTACAAATCTTTGGTACTTAGTTGTTTCAAGGTAATTGACTCCATAGTATGGATTCGGGAATACATTTATCTTATTTACATCTTCCTTTTCGAGCGCAACGTTTTTAGTAGGTGCTGTTTCAGTAAGTGTAAACACATCATTCTGTGTATTGGCATAATTTGGAACTATGGTCAAAGTAAACTTTCCTTCCAGATAAGGCTGTGAACCCCTTGCAGAAGGCCAAATTGCATACAAAACATCTGTAGTTGTTCCATCAATCGTTCCATTATAATAATTTGGATTATACGGAGTTTTATTTATAAAGATATATTCCCTGCCTCCGTTGGCGGCAAACGCAGTACCATTCCAGCCCATATCCCATTGTAGGTTTGCGCTTCCAGCATTTGCATCCTCAACAAAGCTGTCGTTTATCTGGACAGGGTTTGCCGGATCACTGATATCAAACGACTGGAACGGCATCCAGCCTACACCGTGATATTTATAACTATCACTTCTCCAGTAAACCGCTCCCTGCGACCAGCCATTTGCTACTGATGGCGTTGATACACCTGAACCGCCTGTCCACTTCATTTCAACCGGGACATAATCGGAAGGTCCTAAATTGCTGCCAAAGAAATTAGCACCAAGGTCCATACCGCCAAAGAATTGAGATCCCCCCCAGTTTGTTCCGCTGACCCATCTATCTCCGGTAGCAGACCAATTATTTATTGCAACAGGAGGACCATATACTTTTAATAATACACCATTTATTTCTTGATAATTATTGTTTCCGCTCTGATTAGTTTGGTCGGTAAGTATAGTTTTATTTGCTGTCACGTCCTGTAAATTCCATACATAATTACCGCCAAGTGTATCGAATGAAACCTTAAATTGATGACCGTTTAATTGAGTAGGGTCTACTACAATTCCGTAAACGCTTCCATCACTTTTTCCTGAAGTGTGCACTGCATGTATAGTGTCTTGTGCACCATAAGTATACCTTACTCCCGGTGCATTTCCCTGGGGAACAACAGTAATCACTGTAATTGGAGATTCAAGTGATTGAGGATTTCCTGTAGAATCATAGCTGTACGCGGTAACTGCAAAATAATAAGGCGTTCCGTTATTAAGCGGCTTATTTCCGTTAAAAGAATCAGTAGAGTCTACAAAGAATCTTTGGATACCGGAATCGGAACCGTGCTGTATAATAATGCTGGGTTCAACGACTCCCGTAACAGGATCTGTATAAGGAATAGTAGTAATACCATCTACCACATCAAATGTTGCAAGTAGGTGGGCTTGATCTATTGAAGCACTCACAGTAGGTAGTTGATAAACATTATAGCCTTCAAATACTAAAGAATTTCCATGAGGATCTAAAGTATTCGGGATAACAGAACTCTCTGTAGCATTAACTCTGTCAGCATTTTGTCCCCAATTTATGATAATCTTATTGCTTTGGGCAATACCAACGGCTAATGGAGCTGGGGGTGCAGAAGGAATCTGGAAGAAATGGTCAAAGGCACCCTGGGCAGTTTTATCATATGTTTTCATCAAGTTAATGGCTTGTAAATAATTTACAGACGGAGTAGCTCCCGCACAAATTTCCGCTACAACAATTTCCTGCGTATCACCTGGTGCCATAGTAAATGGACCTGCAGACATACCTTGTCTGATGTCTCTGCCGGGGAAACTTATTCCTCCGGGTATAACCGCTCCTGCAGGTAGTTTACCGCCGTCTACCCAACCGGTAAAGGTTACGGGATCACCCGAGAAAATAAATCTTGAGGGCAACCCGGTCATAGGGTTAAGAATCGGGGCTCCGTTTCTGTCCAAGCCAAGCATAAAGTTAAACATCTGTGTAGAACCGCCTATCTTACCTAAGTCCGGGTCGTTAAAATTAGCGGCAGAACCGCTTCCGGGATTAGTGAATGTAAAGGCTGCATACATAGGAAGATTTTTGTACCCGTAATTAACACGCCCGTTAAATATTGCAGAATCGGTTGGATTACCGGGAACCTTTGGTCCTTCAAAAAAGTCAAAACCTATACAAGGAGGAGGCAGCGGTTGATAAACCGCATCTGTCGGTTGCGAGTTGTAAGCATATTGCAAGCTTAACGCAGAATCGCAGCCAACCAGGTCGTCGGAAGCATCGCCAAGATCAACATCTGTCCAATAAGCAACGAACATGCTGTCGATCGTATAATGTTGATATCCTTTATTTATTATCTGCCATTTTTTGAAATACATATTACCAAGCGCGCCCTGCTGAGCATAAGCCCATTGTGTTTCATGCACTTCAAGTCCTAATGGCAAAGCTCCATAAAGACCCTGGGTCAAATTCGGATCTTCGTCATTAACTACGTAGAATACAGTCTGGTCGGCGCCGGGAACTCCGGGAATATCAATATCCGGTTCATATTTACCATCGTGGTTTACATCGGTAAATGGAGCGCCTAAATCAACAGCACCCGGTGTTGGATTTCCGTGCGCAGGCCAGTACATCCAATCGTGTAAATATTGTGCTCTTACTTGATCAGCAGACACAGGAGCACCGGGATTCCAATAATTAAGCGATGCTGCATCGCCGCTTAAATCAACCGCAGGACCGCCGGGGTAAACATCTGGGCGAACGCGGTACATAGACCAATTTGGATCGGATGGATCTGCAGGTTGTCCGTTATCTTGAATTGGACCAGCCTCTAAGCCAGAAGCATAAGTAGAACCGCCTACCCTTACTTGCGGATCACCGGGGACAAAACCTCCCCACAAAAAGCCGCCCTCGAAACATATGTTTCTCTGGCTGCCTTTCGGGAACTCGGTTCCTTCAAGGTTACCATTTGGATTATGATCGCTGGAACCGTCAAGATATTGCGGGGCATTAATATTATTAATGTTTATTGCGGTCATTCCAACTTGCTGTGCAGAAACCTTTGCCGTTTTTCGCTTGCCGCTGCCAATTCCCTTTGCACCAACAATGGAAGGTACAGAGAGTAAAGCAGCTATAATTAGAATCAATATAAATCTTGATCTTTTTATTTTATAATTCATTTTAAACTCCTAATTAATATTTTTCCTGTCAAATTATCATTTAGTATTCCAAACGAATTCCAAGTCTAATTTGACGCGGAACTCCATATAATGGACCAGCTTGTACCAGACCGGCGTAATCTATGTTGAGAGTCTGATATAGCTGTCCGTACTGAGAACCATATTTAGCTAAAGCTGCCGCACCGGTAAGGGACGGATTTGTAAAGAATTCATTTGAAGATGCTGAACCGCTATTTGAGAAAACTTCTTGAACATTCTTAAAGTTAAACAGATTTATTACCTGGATAAATATATCCGCAGTTAGATTACTTGGTAATTCTACGCTTTTGTCAATGTTCAAATCGACATCAAATGTTGAAGGCGTAACCGATGAATTTAACGGCTCGATAGCAGTTCTATTTCTAGGATCTATAATAGTATAGTTAGCGGTATTACTTGTGCCGAGAGTCTTTGCAGTTCCAAGTGTATATGGATGTCCGCTTGCAAAGGTTAACAATAAAGATACACCAAACTGATGCAGAACTTCCGGACCGTCGTCTCTTCCGAAACGGTAATCAATATCAAGGTTGCCTGTAATGGAATGATTAAAATCCAAAGGCACTATATATTGCGGTATTTGCTGAGCTACAGGAATATTGTTGGAAACCGGGTTGCCGTATTCGCCGGCATCGGAATAAGGATTAGAGCCGGTTCCTCTTGCATTCTGATAGGATAAAGAGCCGTTAACAAGAAACCTGTCTGTTCTTCTCATATTGAATGCGATTTCAACTCCCTGAGTAGTAGCATAGTCTCCGTTGGTAAGTATCTGGTAAGGTCTCCAGCCGGTTGATGCATCCGGGTTTACTACGGCGAAAACTATCTGGTTTGCAATGTCTTTGTAATATGCAGTAACATCGAACGAAGCAAAATCTCCAATCTGCTGTGTAAATCCTACCTCGTATTGAGTAGTTCTTGTGGGTCTTAAATTCAAGCCTGTCGGGGTAACATTGAAAATACCGGCATTGGGATTAATCAAGGCACCAAATGCATATGGACCAACATACAAATCGTTTAAGCTTGGTTGCTGCACAAACTTGCCGTATTGCGCATGAAACATTGTCACATCAGTAATCGGGAATGAGAACCCAAGCCTGGGGCTAAGAGAACTGAAGGCAGGCACTTTAACTAGCCCCTCAGGATGAATTATATTATTTGAGGAAGCACTATAAACGCTACCGGGATTTTGCGGATCCGCAAATGTAAGCTGATCCGTATTAATATAGTCATATCTTAATCCGGCATTAACAACAAGGTTTTTATACTCAAGCCTGTCCTGGACATAAGCGCCTGCAAATATTGGTCTATGCGGTGCAATTTGACCAGTATTATAATTTGTAGAGCCGCTGTAAGAGTTACCTAATACATCATACCCGTAATTATCAATACCCTGCTTAATCAAAATTGATTGTACGGTTTCACCATTTGTAGCATTATGAATATTTCCTGCAAAGCCGAGCGAGTTTCCAGATTGAGCGCTTGCAGCGGTGAAATTTCTTATTGTGTACATCTGAATTTCACCACCTATTTTCAATGAATTCTGCTTATTTAACTGGTCTGAAAAATCGGCGCTCAGGTTCAAGTTATCGTTCTCAAATTCATTATAAACTGCAAGTTCCTGGTTAGGAACATCCAATGTAAAGGTAGAGAATAAGTTGTAAGGTGCAGGGGAGTTATACTGGCTATAAGCATTATCAACAGGAGAGCGGTACCATGGAGCGCCTGCCTGAGTATTCGCAACGCTGTCACCGTAAGCCAGGAAGTTATCCTTAAGATAAGGATCGTATGTCTTACCTTTGTTAAAAGTATAGCTGCCGTTTACCTCGACGAAAGCATTGGTGCTTAATATTTGAGTTAGCTTAAGACCGAATACACCGTTTGTGTTATCTTGAATCGGCAGCCGGTTGTTATCATAAATAGTCTGCCAGCTTCCGCCAATCCTTTGCCTGTTAACAGTGTAAGTGCCAAAGGCTCTAACAATAGTGGGATTATAATCAAAGGTTAATGTTGCTACGCCTGTATATTGGTTTGAGCCGTTGCCTGGAACGGGACCGCCTGGCATTTTAAAATTCTTTAAAGTTACGGGAACAGCATTAGTAACACTATCGGAAACTGTTCCGAAATTAAATCCATTATATCCGTATACCGGACTTGCACCAGTCGCAGATGGTGCTAACTGGGAAAGGTTTTCAAATAGTCCATATAACTTAACATGATTGCCTGCAATCGGACCGCTTAAAGAAGCTTCAAAATCATTATAGCCATAAGAGTAAGCACCAAGATTTTGGGCACCATTGTACCTGTTTTTACTATTCTTGAAAGTCCAGTTATCTGTAATATACTGAAGCGAAGCATGAAGCTGTGTACCGGCGGTCTTTAATTGAGACCTTACTATTCCGGCATTCGCTCCACCATACTCTGCAGTATAACCGCCTGCCTGCACCTGGATTTCTTCAAGTGCATCTTGGGGAACATATACTTCTTCTGCACTATGATGAATGCCCATTGCTAAGCTCGACATAGGATTTGTAATGTTGGCGCCTTCAAGATAATAACCAACCTCATCCTGGCGTCCGCCTCTTATATATAGAACGTCGCTTTGTTTGATTACACCGGGTGTTAAAGCAATTATATTATCAATACCGCGGACCGGAAGCGATCGAATTACTTCATTGGTTGTAGTTCTTATTGCGTTAGTGTTGCTTGAGTTTACAAGCGGTCTCTTTGCAATAATCTGAACTTCGCCGATTGAAACTCCCTGAGCAGGAAGCCTGAAATTTGCGGTAGTAGCTAAGGCTGCACTTACACGCAAATTAGAAATCGTAACTGACTTGTAACCGATATAGGAAGCCTTTGCTTGATAGACTCCCGGGTCAAGATGATTGATTGTAAAATCGCCGTTAGCGTCTGTTGCAGCACCGAATGAAGTTCCAACAACAAGAACGTTAGCCCCAATTAGCGCTTCACCGGTTTGGTAATCAACAACCCTACCGGTTATTCTACCGGTCGTTTGTGCAACAGTAAATGGAACGACCAGTAAGGCGCATACTATTACGGTAAAAAATTTTCGGAACATAACTCTTTCTCCATTAATAATTAAACTTTTTGAAATAGTCGGTGAGTTTATTAATTAGATGCATACCGAGTGAAGGTAATTTTAATCCGGTATATCTAGTGTCTTTCATATAACCTCCTTAAGTGAATTAATTTAAAATGGTTTAATCTGCCGCTGACGACATTTATTTAAAATAATTTCTTAGTATTTATTTACTTAAAAAAGAGAGGTAAAATTAATATGGGATTAAAGGCTGTATAAATTTTTTCCATTCTCTCTCTCCAATCTTAACGCAGTTTTTTTTCTCTCAGTAATGTTATTACCTGATGTAAAACGGTTAGCTGTTGTTTTGCACCAAATACCGGTTACAGTGGAAAAGCTTTTCTTATCCACCTTAAATTTTCTCTTACTTAAATGCACTTTTGTTTTTGACAAATAGAACTATTTAGTTTTAATCTATGCAAAAAAAATAGAAAGTTATTAGCTGTCCAGTGTCATTATTACGTAATGAATTGTAAAAAATTGTCACGGCACGATTTTGGTTGATTTGGAAGACAAAAGGGCGGAATTTACGCTCTGGTGCAGGATACTCGTTTCTAACTTATCAATTTGTACCCGATGCCGTGAACGGTTAGAATTGTTTGGGGCTTATTTGGATTCATCTCAATTTTCTGTCTGAGCTTTACTACGAAGTTGTCGACTGTCCTGGTAGTAGGGCTTTCTTCAAAGCCCCAAATTATTCTTAGTATCTCATCGCGACTAACCGTTGTGTTGCGCTTAGTCCAGAGGAAATGGAGTATCTCAAATTCCTTATGAGACATTTCTACCTGACCGGAGCCATCAGATGCATTATATGCCGAAAAGTTCACCTCAAGCTTACCTATGGTTACGGATTTACTTTTACTCTTTAACAATTCAGCATCGTCTTTACGCCTTAGAACAGCCTTTATGCGCGCAATGAGCTCCCTTATGCTGAATGGCTTAGTTATATAATCATCTGCGCCAAGTTCAAGTCCAAGTACTTTGTCTATCTCTTCACCGCGTGCGGTAAGCAGTATTATCGGCGTGTTGTCTCCTTTTTTCCTAACTCTCTTACAAACTTCAAACCCGGAAAGATTCGGAAGCATTACATCAAGGATAATTATATCATAATTCCCGTCGAGAATTTTTTTCAAACCCTTCTCGCCGTCCCTTGCAGAATCCACTTGAAATCCTTCGAGCTCGAAATTATCCTTTAAGCCTGCAACCATCTGCGGCTCGTCTTCAACAATTAATATTTTCGTCATTTAAGTTCCTTTCCCAATACGACCGGGATCAATCCTGGTAAACTTTAATTCGAAGCAGCTTCCTTTACCCAAACTGCTTTCAACATTTATTTTCCCTTTATGAGCATCAACTATGCTCTTTACAATAGACAGACCAAGGCCTGCGCCTTTTGTCTCATGAACCAATCCATTTTGTACACGGAAGAATTTATCAAAGATTCTTTTTAAGCTTTGTGCCGACATGCCAATTCCCCGGTCTATTACCTTAATAAAAACTATTTCTCCGGAAGCGCCTGTTTCAATCTCAATTTCTTTTTTCTCCTTGCTGTATTTTATAGAATTGTCAACAAGGTTGATCAAAGCCTCCGTCAAGGATTCTTCATCGCCATTTATCAAAGGTATGTTTCCACAGCGTTTCAACCGGTATTTGAAGCCGGCGCTCTCAAGCTGGTAGCTGTATGTATCCAGTACTTTATCCGCAATTGAGTTTATATCGGTTGGTTTAAAACGGTAAGCTTTTTTATTTTCTTCAATCTCGGTAAAGCTTAAGATCTTATTTACTATTCTGCCGAGCCGTTTGGTTTCATCCAAAATTATTCTTTGATATTTCATCTGCTTCTCTGCAGTCGCCGCTCTGCCCAGTACCAGGGTTTCGGCAAACAGACTGATTAAGGAAAGCGGTGTCCTTAGCTCATGCGATACGTTCGCAATAAAATCCGCCTTAATCTTTGTTAGGTCAATTTCCTTGTTGATGTTTCTTATTGCGTACCACAGACCAATCAGTAATAAAGCATCTACAAGGAAGATCAAAACTAAAGTTCGATTAGTTCGCTGCTTAACGAGATCTGAAATAGTCTGTCCCTTAAGTACGATCCCGATTGAATACCTGGGAAGCAAATATAATATTTGCTTCTGATGAATTTCGGAATAACCATTGGAGCCGGTTGAAAAGATTTTTCTACCGGTTTTATTATCGGTGATGTTGATAATAAAATCTTTTCGCGCGGCTAAAATTAGCTCAGGCTCAAGCATAGTTTTCATAAACTCATTCAGATTAATAACAATGCCGCAAAAGTCATTTTGATCGCTAGTATAATTAACTGGGAAGATAAAAACTTCCGTAACATCATCCGCATTTATCTCTAATCTCTCGGGCTTTGTATATTCGTATTGACCGGAAGCCAAGAGTCTTATAATCTTTTTTTCATTCGCTTCCATAGCACTTATAATTGAGTCCTTAACAATACTACTTATAGATTGCCCGGGAGCCAAATAGAAGTATAACTCGGGAGGCTTTATCTGCCTGCCTGTAATTATCATGCTTATATTCGAATTTACATCAAGGAATTTTTGCAACGCAAAATCATTATTTAATCTTTTTTCTGGGGTTTGTTCTGCTATCATTAAACTGATTCGCCGTATCCATTCATCAACTGCATCGAATGAGCGCCTGTTTATTGAAGCCAGCGTCGACTTGAGCTGATTGTTATATAAGGTATCAATCGCTTTTTCATTTTCATCAAGCGAATTGATCTCATAGACTGAAAAAGTTATTGCCGGAAGTAATACAATAACAGTTAATATGACAAGGATTTTTGTTACTGGCTTTTGCATAATCTTATCAAATCCGAATTTAGTCGGAATTTCATTCGGAAAAATTAAGTGAGCATGATTAGACATGCAAGAGGAGGAGAATATAAAAAAAACCGTGCACCTTCTTTTATATTAAAAAAGAAGAATGCACGGTCTCAGGGATCAACTTGGTGAAGTTAAAAAACCGGTAGCTTTACTGCACCATACATTAAAATCCCAAAGCAATCGAAAAGATATGATTACCATTAAAATACTTTGTAGCTCTGTATGCATAATCCACATGCAAGTCTATAGTACCCAAGTTATATGCTATCCCGGCGCCAGCCGAAATTCCGTATATATAATTCGGGTCCTGGTTTTTGGGAGACAATGAATAGCCGGCTCTTACAAAGAATGTTTTATTGTAACCGTACTCTGCTCCAACATTGTAAACGTCGCCTGAGAAATTATTATTCTGGTAATCTGCGGAAATATGAACCAAGTTCGATTCATCAAGCTGCGGTGTGTAACCGAAGCCGAGTTCAAAAGATGAAGGCAGATCGAACGATGCCGCATTTACAGAATAATAACTCGGCGGACGGCTGAAAGGCTGAGAAGGATCGGAAGTAGAGCCGGATGGTGAAGCCTGGACTAATAAGCCGGGTCCGCTGAAACTCATTTGAGGTCCGATATTTTTTACTACTAAGCCAAAGCTTAAGCCAGAAATATCAGCCAGATCCAGGTACTGCAAGCCTGCGTTAAAAGCAACCCCTGTGGCGCTTACCTGATCGATAGTTTCGGATATAAAATTAGCTGTTAAGCCGATTGCTATTCTATCTGTTAACTCACGCGAATAGGTTGCGCCGGCTACTAAAAACTGTGGCGTATAAGTTTGTCCCGTTCCATCAGGCTGTTCATTTGTAGTAATATCTATAGAACCAACATTTAAAGATTTAATACTTAATGAAACAATTCCAAAGTCTGAGAAATTTGCAGAAACTGCACCGTATTCAACTCCTATATCTGCAATATAATTCATATGTGAAAACAATGCAGTTGCCGAGTTTGTCATGTGTGCAACGCCCGCAGGATTCCAGTACAAAGCATCGATACCGTACACCGTAGAAATGTTGGCGCCGGCTAGAGCAATACTCGAAGCGCCTACCGGAATCAACAACTCCGTTGCGCCGCCGGTACCATTTCTGGTACCGCCGCCGGCAAACGCGCTATTAAAACCCCAAAAGGATATAACAGCTATTACTAAAATTTTTATTGCAATTTTCATTTTTACTCCTTGAATTTTAAACTTCATTAAAAATGATCCGGAATTTGCTGTTCTTGAATTATAGCGAACTTAAGTATCTTGGTTTTACCAAGCTGCGGCATATCTATATATGCAATGTATAAGCCGCTTGCTACAGGTAAGTTCGATTCGTTATTCAAATTCCATTGCTCAAACGTACCGCCCGCATGGTTTAAAACTTTAACCTGAGTGCCTGCAAGGTTAAATATTCTTATAGTTGCCGAAGTAGGCAGATGATTAAAGGTTATAAACCTGTTATACTTAGTTGTTTCAAGGTAATTAACGCCGTAATATGGATTAGGAAATACATTAATTTCATTCACATCCGCCTGAGCCTTAGATAAAACGGTATCAGTCTTAGGCATAGTGAATGTAAATGTATCCTTACCCATTTGAAGAGGATTATCATAATAGAACTTTATGTTATCACCGGTTTTAAAGGTAGATGCAAAGAAAACCCAGTTCCAGGTTGAGCTATCCTGAACAACCGATGAAGTGGGATCGATAACTGTATTGTTATATTTTGTGTTTACAACCCAAACGTAAACTCTGTCGTTTTCATTCCATGCTTCAAATCCGTCTTTTGTAGGATCATTAGTTTTGCCGAAATTTCTATCATACATCAGCAGGTTGACCTGCTCATTCTTATCTATATTCCATACTTCAAATGGAATCCTAATAAGGAATGGGTCGCTGCTGCCCGGTTTCGGATTTAGAGGATTATTTGCCAACTTATAGTTGCTTGCGCCAAAAATAGTTGCGTATGAACCTCCGGATTTTGTAATCAGCACTGTGTGACCGTTAATCGTAGTATCACCGGTAACACCTGTCCATTTAAGCTCATAATCCTGCTGTAATGCATCAATAGAAGTAGTTCCACCTATTCCGCCGTAAATTGGAAGAGAGCCAGCAGAAGTACCGTCGGCGTTTCCAAATATTATAAAGTTGGCTATCTCAAATCCCTGGCTGGTATATTCACCCTGGGATATGCCGATCCTCTTACCGTTTATAATTACTTTTCCAAAGGTTAT
>JAJYIL010000554.1 GCA_021790055.1 Bacteroidota bacterium | reverse complement strand
AATTGGTTCCGGTTTAAGAACGGATGGTGCAATCTGAAAGTAATTGTGTAAATCTTGAATCTCAAGTTGTCTATAAGTTAAAATTCTTTTTAATGTGCGCCAGACTCCCGGCTCTTCAAAAAGATGTTTAACATTCAACACAAGATAGCCGCCGTTAGCACGAAGAATAGAACCGGATTTAATTTTTGTAAAGTCGCTATACCACCCGCCTCGTCCGTCAGAGATTTTTTCTATTGCTCCAAAAAGATTAACATAACTTGGGGATGTTTCTATTACAACAGGGCAGCTTTTAGTCTCACTGTTGTCCAAGATTATGTTTGTTTCATATTCTTTGAAATAATCAATTTGAAATCCTTCCGGAGTTTCCTCTCCTTGAGGTTTTACTCCTTTGAATACTTGAATGCTTGCAAGAATATTTTCTTCAGCTTGAGTTAGGTAGTCAATAACCTTTTCATCTGAATATTTTTCTTTAAGATTTTCGATAACTCCTTTAACAACTACTTCAACGGTTTCCTGTTCAAGTTCGCTAAGCTTACCCTGAAATTCCTGACTTAGTGTTATACTTTTCTTAAATAAACTATGGAGCTCTTGCTGGTGGATATTGTATTTTTTAATAAATTCCTTGGCAGCTTGCTCTGTTAATTTTCCTTGTTTAACAAATTCGTCAAGTTGATAGATTGGTGTTGGTTTTTGATCAATGATTGGGAAGATATCCGGTCTTGCAGTCTCGCCTACTTTTACATGTCCCAGTGAAAAATTTTCTTCTCTAAGTTTTTCGTCAAAAGCAGTCATCATCGCTTGTTCTTTTTCGTTGTAATTACTGATAATCTGTTGACGTCTGCTTAGATATGAGTCATTATCAAGAACTTGAGGTATCTGAATTTTTAGTAAGTCTATTGCAGATGCAAAATCCTGTTTGAAAATTTTAGCTTTACCTATCGGAAAGGTAAGTAGAATGGGCCGGTCTTCATCCTTAAAATTATTCACATAAGCAAAATCGTATAATGGGGGGCAGTTGTCGCTGATTGCCTCCAGCATTTTTTTTACGGTGGTAGCTTTTCCTGTGCCTGAAAGTCCGGCAATAAAAATATTATAACCAGGTCCTCTTAAATCAACACCGAGCTTAATTGCTTTAAGTGCGCGCTCTTGTCCCAATATCCCTTCAATCGGTTCAATATCGCTTGTTGAATCAAACGAAAAAATATCCGGGTTGCAGCGCCATCTCAAATCAACCGGCTTTAACTTGTTCGGTTTTGGTGGTTTAGGATATTTCATGATGTTCCTTCTTTCGTTTTAGAATATTTATAAAAACAAACAACAAATTTTCATGAAATTTATTGAAGTCTTTCACTGCCCAAGGTAATTCTTAAAACTCTTTTCACTTTTAAAATTAACTCTTTTTTAAAAGAGAGACAAAACAAATGGATAGTAGTTGAGTTCATATTGATAGTCTCAAATATTTTAGTCTTAATTTTTACTTATTTAAATCAAAAATTTATTTTGAATTTCTTACATATTTACTTGATTCTACATTAAGAAGCTTATTAAATTTTGTATACAAGAATTTTTAAAGAGAGATTATCAAAATGAATATTGAAGAAGTTCGAGCGGAATTTCCTTACCTTAAAAACGGAAAGATTTATTTTAACCATGCATCAACTGGACCTATGTCTAAAAGGGTACTAAACACAATAACAAAAGTCCTCTATGAAAAAAGCGAAACTAACATTGATGAATTTTTAGGTCTTCAAGCCGTCATTAAAGAAAGCAAAAGCAATCTTGCTTTGATGATTAATACAGTGCCTGATAGGATTGCTTTTGTTGATAACACAAGTACAGGAATAAATATCATTGCTCAAGGTGTAAAATGGAAAAAAGGCGATAGAGTTTTACTTAATGATCTTGAGTTTCCCGCAAATGTTTATCCATTCTTAAATCTAAAAGAAAAAAGCGTTGAAATTGATTTTGTCAAATCGCATGACGGAATTGTTTCTGCCGAAGATATAATTGATAATATAAAACCGGCGACAAGATTGGTTTCAATTAGCTATGTGCAGTTTCTAACCGGCTACAGAGTTGACCTTGAAAAGATCGGTAAAGTTTGCAAGGAAAAAGGGATCATTTTTTCTGTCGATGCAATTCAAGGGCTAGGCGCTTTGAAGCTGGATGTAAAAAAATGTAATGTCGATTTTCTTTCCTCGGGAAGTCAAAAATGGATGCTTGGTTTGCAAGGGCTTGGAATGATTTATATTTCCGAAGAGCTTCAGCAAAAAGTGGAGCCAAAATTTATCGGCTGGCTTTCTGTCGAAGATGCGTGGAATCTTCTTCACTACGATTTGAAATTAAAAAAATCTGCAGATTGTTTTCAAGGAGGTACATTAAACTCCATCGGAATTTATGCTCTTAACACTTCGTTGAAATTTTTTAAGGAATTTGGTCATGATAAGATTGAAGAATTAGTCTTAGAAAATTCAGAATATTTGATTAAACAGCTTCAATCAATTGGTCTAAGCCCTATTCTAAAGAATTGTTCAAAAGAAAATCTTTCCGGAATCGTCTCCTTCAAGCATAAAGATTCTCAAAAAGTATATGACGAACTATCAGCACTGAACATTCATTGTGCAGTCCGGGAAGGATATATCAGGTTTTCGCCGCATTTTTACAACATAAAAGAAGAAATTGATAAAGTGACGGAAGTCCTAAGAAAAATCATTTAATCATTAGTATTATTAAACGTAAGAAATTTTCATTTATATTAACTCAGTATAATTATTATTTAGAATAACGGAGAAGAATATGTATAGCCAAATTTTGAAGTACCGTATTTCCTTTTTGATAATTGGAGTGTTGTTAGCTTCAAGTATCTCAATAAATGCACAGC
>JAJYIL010000553.1 GCA_021790055.1 Bacteroidota bacterium | reverse complement strand
TATGGCATGAAATGCTTGCCCAGCAAGGTTATATTATTATTAGTGTGGATAACCAGGGAACTCCGGCTCCCAAAGGTAAAGAGTGGAGGCAAATAGTCTATCGCCATATTGGAATATTTGCATCGAAGGAACAGGCTACTGCGGCTGAAGAACTATTAAAGACAAGACCATATCTCGATCCTAACCGCGTAACTGTTTGGGGATGGAGCGGAGGCGGTTCAATGACATTAAATCTTCTCTTTAGATATCCCGACATTTATAAAACCGGAATGTCTGTTGCACCTGTTACCAATCAAAGATATTACGACACAATTTACCAGGAGCGCTACATGGGCTTGCCCCAGGAAGATTCCGCAGGCTATACTAACGGATCACCAATCAACTTTGCGCAAAACCTGGAAGGTAATCTGTTAATAGTTCACGGCTCCGGCGACGATAATGTCCATTACCAGAATACGGAAGCGCTTGTTAATAAATTGATTTCTCTTGACAAACCGTTTAGGATGATGGTTTATCCGAATAGAACACACGGAATCTTTGAGGGCGAAAATACTAGCCTGCATTTATACAGCCTGCTTACCAGATATTTGTATGAGCATGAACCTGCAGGACCAATGAATTAAATCAAAGTAGGAGTAAAAATGGCATCATTACCGGCATTAAAAAATTTTCCGATGGAAACGGTAAGCTTCTTAAAAAAGCTTTCAAAGAATAATTCGCGCGAATGGTTCGAAACGCATAGGGATGATTATAATTCCGATTTTCTTGAACCGGCGCTTCAGCTTGTTGTGGAAATAGGAGAAAGACTATTAACCATAACACCTAACATACAGGCTGTTCCAAAGATTGATAAATCAATATTCCGTCTTCACCGCGATGTCCGGTTCAGCAAAGATAAATCGCCTTACAAAACGAATCTTGGAATTTATTTTTGGGAAGGCAAAAAGAAGATGGACAGTCCCGGTTTTTATTTTGAAGTAAACACAAAAGGATTTTTTTACGGCTCCGGAATTTATATGCCGTCGAAAGAGCAATGGAAATTATTCCGGGAGGCTGTTTCAAATCCGCAGCTTGGTAAAGAACTGGATACCGCAGTTAAAAAGATTTTGAGAAAAGGGAACTATTCGATTGGCGGCAAGAAGTATAAAAAAGTTCCGAAAGGTTACGATCCGGAAACTCCTTATTCTGAATATCTTCTTTATGAAGGACTTTATGCTTTTTACGACAGCGAGAATATAAATGAGCTGACTAAAGTTGATGTTGTGGAATTTTCATTCAAGAAGTTTAAAGACATGCTTCCGATTCATCAGTGGCTAGTAAAGGTCTTAGGATGAAACCCGTTTTTACCGTAAAAATGCTTTTCCAGCCTTTCAAATTGTTAACAGAAATTTCATCACATCTTATTTTTGAAAGCCCTAATTGAATTGTATTTTCGCCCAATCATTTTAACCATCAATTATATATCGAAGGATTCGGATGATAACGATTAAAAATCTTACCAAAAAATTTCCTACTATTACTGCGCTGGATAATATTTCATTGGAAATAAAAGAAAAGGAATTTTTCGGTCTGCTTGGACCAAACGGCGCAGGCAAATCAACATTGATGAATCTGCTAATTGGTTATCTTGATGCTGACAATGGCGAACTGAATGTTGCCGGTGAAAAAGTTACCCGCAACAATCTTGAGTCAAGAAGGAAGATCGGCTTGGTGCCGCAGTCTATCGCGCTGTACGATGAAATTTCTGCTCAGGAAAATTTGGAAATTTTCGGATCATTTTTCGGCATTAAAAAAAATCTTTTGCGTGCAGTAATTGCAGAAAATCTCACCCGCGTTGAGCTTTATGATAGGCGGAAAGATAAAGTTAAAGGATTTTCAGGCGGAATGAAGCGGAGGCTTAATATTGCTGCCAGCCTTCTTCATAATCCGGAGATATTACTTTGCGACGAGCCGACTGTCGGCGTTGATCCGCAGTCGCGCAATGCCATCTTCGATTATCTTGAAAAGCTGAATGAAGAAGGAAAGACAATAATCTACACGACGCATTATATGGAAGAAGCCGAGAGACTTTGCAGCCGTATTGCAATTATTGATCACGGAAAAATTATTGCCTCAGGCTCGCTTGATGAACTGCTGACTCTTCTTCCTTATGAACAAACAATCATCATCAGTAAAAATCAATTAACAGAGCATAAAAAAGATTTATTCGGAAAATTCGGCACCCTGTTGAATGACCAGGAAAAGTATGAGCTTAAGCCGAATGAGAAATTAAAGCTTTCCGATTTTTTCAAATCGATGGAAGAGAACGGCATCGGCTACAACTTTATCGATGTAAACAAACCTTCGCTCGAAGCGCTCTTCCTACATCTTACCGGAAGGAGGCTTAGAGATTGAAAACTGTATTTCAACTTATTAGAAAAGATTATATTCTCTTCTGGCATGATAAACCCGCGGTAAGCCTTACTTTTATCGTGCCTATCTTTCTCATCTTTTTATTCGGTAACATTTTTAGCGGTGCAAGCAACGGACCGACGGGGATCGACATTGCTTTTATGAATAAAAGCGATTCTAAAATTGCGAAAAAGCTTGAATCGGTTCTTGATACAACAAAAACTTTTCATCTTGTTAGAGAGTTCCGGGACGACAATGGAAAGATTGTTCCGTTCGATACTAATTCAATTAAAGATTATATAAGAAAAGGAAATGCTATTGCCGGACTTGTTATTCCCCCGGATGCTTTTACCGATACTTCGATGGGATTAAAATTAAAATTCTTTTACGATCCGAAGAACGACATGGAAATGCAGATGATTGAAGGCGTGTTGACGCAACAAGTAATGACCCAAATGCCGAGCCTGTTTATGACCGGTATGCAGCACAAAGCTGAAACAT
>JAJYIL010000552.1 GCA_021790055.1 Bacteroidota bacterium | reverse complement strand
ACTAATGAATGCAATCGATAGCGAGGAGATAGTATTCGCCAAATAAAATCTCCATTCCACCAATTTAGTGGAATTGACCACTATTTCAATTTTGATTACCACAAAACAGATGTTAATTACCACCTATTTAGATATATAAACCACTTAGATAGTGATGATTACAATGAATATTAGATGATATCCCATCTATTATAATGTTAATTCCATTAAAAATATGGTAATTACCAGAAAATTTATTATTATTACCACCAATATTATTATATTTACCACAATATTTATGGAAAACTTCATTTAATAATCGTTTTATAGGTGCTTTATGCTGAAATACAATCTTCAAAAGATGTTTAGAATAAGAGGAATTACCAACCCAACCATATATTTACAGAGAAATGGATTCAAAGATTATACATCTTACAAAATTGCATATAATGAATTCAAATATTTATCGGTAGAAACAATGGAGAAGCTTTGTCTTCTTTTAAACTGCACGCCTAATGATATGATGGAGTGGATCCCGGATAGTACTCAGACGCAAAATGAAAACATAGCGCTAAGAAAATTAATTACGACCCAAAAGGATTTTAATCTTTCACAGGTAATTCACGAAGTTCCGATTGAAAAGATGAATGAGTTTGTTGAGAAGGTTGAAGAGCTGAAGAAAAACTTATAAGTAAAATATATCCATCAAAAATATTTTTTAGGAAGGTAAGTTATCATTCAAATAAATAATTCTCAGAAGATGCAAATCCTCATACGAAATTTCTTTGTTGAACCTTTCGAATATATTGGACAATGTTACTGTGCCCTCCTCTTTGAATGCTTCAAAAACTTTTTGATGCTCGCTCACTGAAAGCGATATTTTTTCTTTTAATCCATCAAGCCTTACACTATTGCCTTCGTTAGCATATCGAGCAAGATGTGAAATGATTGTCTGCGGCTTAATGTTATATTCATCTGCTAATTTGTTAATCGATGCTCCTTTGTTGAACTCCTCACCGACAATTATGTAACGAAGGTCGGATTTATTTTTTAGCTTTTGCCTGTTCACTTTTTGTTGTAGTCTGTTTGTAGTTTTGGACTGAATGTTTTTCCTTGCACAATAGCTTTTAATTATCGTAAGAAAAATGCTTCCATAGTTTTCAAGTTTGTTTATACCGATGCCGCTTATACCGAGCAATTCCTTTTCGGTTTGGGGATAGACCGTTGCCATTTGCACCAAAGTCTTATCAGAGAAAATTACAAACGGAGGAATGCCTTTATCGTCTGCGAGAGACTTTCTCTTTTGCCGAAGCAGTTCAAAAAGCTCGTGGTCGTAATTTTCTTCACTTCCGGCGGGAAGCTTCATTCTTCTTGTCGATGGCTTCGTTTCCTTAATAATACCGCGCACCTTGCCGTTGTTAAAAAGAACATCATTGGATTTGGAAGTAAGCTTTAAACTGCCGACTTCCATATCTCTTACAAGAATTTCTTTTCTTACAAATTGATGAGCCAGCATTTGCCACTGCTTTTTATCGAACTCTTTACCTATTCCGTAAATAGATAAATTCTGATGACCGTTGTGAAAAATTCTATCCGACTCTTCACCCAGTAATAGTTCGATAATATAATTTGCGCCAAACTTTTCTCCGGTTCTCTTTACAGTTGAAAGAAATTTTTGCGCAGGAATAGTTATATCCGTCATATCTTTTACTTCAGCAAGGCAGTTATCGCACATGCCGCAAAAATCTTGATGAAAAGACTCGCCGAAATAATTGATGAGCGGGTACCTCCTGCAGATTTCCGATTCGGCATACTTAACCATCGCCTCAAGATGCGTCTTGGCAACAAGGCGTTCCTTCTCATCTTCCTTCTGTTCGATGAAATAATTTATTTTTGAAATATCAGAATAGCTGAACAACAAAAGACAATCGGAGCGTAAGCCGTCCCGCCCGGATCTTCCTATTTCCTGGTAATATGATTCCAGGTTTTTAGGAAGGTCGTGATGAAGAACGAACCTTACGTTTGATTTATTTATCCCCATTCCGAAGGCTATTGTAGCAATGATAATTTGGACTTCATCTTTTATGAACAAATCCTGGTTCTTATTTCTGTCTTCGTCGGACATTCCGGCATGATATGGCTTTGTAGAAAATCCAAGGTACGATAAATCTTCATGCAGGCTGTCAACTTGCTTGCGAGAGAAGCAGTAAATAATTCCGGATTGGTTTTTATGCTCATTCAAGAATTCTACCGTTTGCTGAAAAGCATCTCGCTTTGGCGCAACTTGCAAAAAAAGATTTTCCCTATTAAAGCTGGCAATAAATTTTTTCGGCTGTACCATATTTAGGTTTTTCATAATATCATCCTGAACCCGCGGTGTTGCGGTTGCGGTTAGTCCGATGCAAACGGCAGCGGGAAAATTCTTTCTCAAATTTCCAAGCTGGCGGTATTCTTTCCTAAAATCATGACCCCACTCCGAAATACAATGCGCTTCATCCACAGTTATGCAATCGAGCTGAACGCTCCTCAGCAAATTTGATATTTCATCTTTTACTAAGGTTTCCGGTGCAAGGTATAGAAGCTTTGCATATTTGTTTTTTACACCTTGTAAATTAAATTGATAATCTTCCGGCGAAAGCGAGCTGTTAAGCAAAGCTGTTTTGATTCCAAGCTGTCTTAGCTGCTCAACTTGGTCTTTCATTAAAGAAATAAGCGGAGAAATTACTATGGTCAGTCCTTCGAAAATCAATGCCGGAATTTGATAGCACAGAGACTTTCCACCACCGGTAGGCATTATGACCAAAGAATCTTTCTTGCTTATAATATTTTGAATAATTTCTTCTTGAAGCGGTCTAAACGAATCATATCAAAAAATATTTTTTAGTATTTGTTGAACTTTAACCATTAAAGAGTA
>JAJYIL010000551.1 GCA_021790055.1 Bacteroidota bacterium | reverse complement strand
ATCTTCGGTTGCTCAGATTATCAGCTATGAAATTCCAACCATGATGGTAATCATCACAATCGTTATGATTACCGGAACATTAAACTTAAACACCTTAAGCGAAATGCAGACCGGACATTTTTGGAACTGGATGATTTTCGGCGGACCGGTTTTCGGCGTTTCAAAATTTTTGCTGATTCCTTTCATGATTGTTTCATTCGGAATTATTTACATCAGCACGCTGGCTGAAGTAAACAGAACTCCTTTCGATATTCCGGAAGCCGAATCAGAACTCGTCTCCGGTTATCATACGGAATATTCCGGAATGAAGTTCGCAATGTTCTTTCTTGCGGAATACGCAAACATGTTTGCAGTCTCGGCGATTGTTGTTGCGTTATTCTTCGGCGGCTATCAGTCTCCATTCGGCTACGCCGGACATTTGCTTGGGCTGCCGTGGCTCGTTCCAATCGAGCAGCTTTTCTGGTTCGCCGCTAAAGGTTTATTCTTTGTGTTCGTTCAAATGTGGCTGCGCTGGACTTTACCAAGGCTCCGCGTTGACCAGCTAATGACTGTCTGCTGGAAATATTTAATTCCGCTGGCTTTCGTCGATTTAATTATTATTGGCTTAATAACTCTGATATAAAGATGAGAGAATATTTCAAAAATATTTGGACTGCGGTTTTCACGGTGCTGGTAGGTATGAAAATTACCTTCAAGCATTTGTTTGTTCCCGCCGTTACTATTCAGTACCCGGATGTAAAACCAAAGCTGCCGGAAAGAGAACGCAACCGCCTCTACGTCAACATGGACGACTGCATAGGCTGCGACCAATGCGCCCGTGCATGCCCGCTTAACATAATAAACATTGAAACTGTCAAAGCTCTTCCTACTGAAGAATTGAAAACATCCCAGGGCAGAAAGAAAGCTTTGTGGGTTACAAACTTTACGATTGACTTTGCTAAATGCTGCTACTGCCAGTTGTGCGTATTCCCCTGCCCGACAGAATGCATTTACATGACGGACGTTTACGAATTCTCGGAATACGAGAGAGAAAATCTTATCTACAATTTTTCAACTTTAACTCCGGAAGAAATCGAACAGAAGAAAAGTAATCTTGCTTTGTTCGAGGCTGAGAAAGCGAAAGAGAAGGCTGCCAAAGCTGCTGCTGCTGCGGCTCCTAAACCGGCTCCACCCGCTCCACCGGCTGATGCTAACCGCAAAGCGGTCAATCCTGAGAAGGAAAATTAAATTATGTCATTATACGATATCATATTTTATTTATTCGCTTCAATAACTGTTCTGTCGGCATTCTTTGTCGTAACTACGAGGAACATTGTATATTCAGCCTTCTATTTACTCTTAACCTTTTTTGGCGTAGCCGGAATTTATGTTTTACTCGGCGCAGATTTTATCGCTGTAACCCAGCTTGTAGTTTATGTCGGCGGAATTTTAATACTGCTTTTGTTCGGCGTTATGTTGACGAACAAAATCACCAACGTTCAAATTAAAACCGGAACAGTGAAGCTGGCTCCGGCAGCAATTGGCGTTGCATTACTTGCCGGAACGTTGTTTGCCGGTTTGTTAAACACAAACTGGAAAACATTCAATTCCGAAGTACCGGTTTCAACTGCACACACGCTTGGATTAATTCTTTTAACACAATACGGCGTTGTGTTTGAACTGCTCGGCATCTTACTTTTAATTGCGCTCATCGGTGCTGCTTCGATGGCAAGGAAATAAATTAAGAAAGAAATTATGGAAGTCGGTTTAAATCATTTTCTTTTTGTCAGCGTGTGTCTATTCTCGCTTGGAATTTTCGGCATCGTTACGAGGAAGAATGCCGTAATGGTTCTTATGGGAATCGAGCTCATTCTAAACTCTGCGAACATCAACTTTATTGCGTTTGCAAAGTACGGCAACTTCGGCTATCAAGGACAAATCGTTGCGCTCTTCGTAATCATTTTAGCCGCTGCCGAAGCCGCTATCGCACTGGCAATAGTTCTGAATATTTACAAAACATTCTCAACAGTCAATGTTGATGAAATCGATACTATGAAGGATTAGCATGACCGGGAATAACTTAATTCAAATTGCTTTAATAATTCTTTTTCTTCCTCTGCTGGGATTTACCGTTACTCTTTTCCTGGCAAAGAAAGTTAAGAAGATTTTCCTCTTCGAGACTTTCATTCTGATTGTCTCTTTCATTCTCTCGGTTACTCTCGTCTTCTTTAAGTTGAATTATTTTTCGCAGACTACTTTTACCGGTGAATTAAGCTGGATAAAGCTCGGCTCAATCAGCCTTGACCTTGGAGTAATGGTAGACAACATTGCCGTGCTGATGATTTTTGTAGTGTCTCTGATAAGCATGCTGGTGCACTTTTTCTCAATCGCTTACATGAACGGAGATAAAAGGTACAACCGATACTTTGCCTACCTCGGCATTTTTACTTTCTCGATGAACGGAATCGTCTTTACACACAATCTTTTGATGATGTATATTTTCTGGGAGTTAGTCGGTCTTTCATCCTATTTATTGATTGGATTCTGGTTCGAGAAAAAGTCCGCATCCGATGCCGGCAAAAAGGCATTCATTGTTAACCGCATCGGCGACCTTGGTTTCTTTTCGGGCATTCTAATAATTTTTGCTACTTACCACACATTTACTTTTGATAAAATATTTCAGCAGATTTCGCTTGGAGTAATTCCATTCAACAGCGAGTTCTGGTTAACCGTTACCGGTATTTTAATTTTCTGCGGGGCAATCGGTAAGTCGGCTCAGTTCCCGCTTCATGTTTGGCTGCCGGATGCAATGGAAGGTCCTACACCCGTCAGCGCTTTGATTCATGCGGCTACAATGGTTGCTGCCGGAGTTTACTTAATCATCAGAGTCTTCCCTATTCTTACCGGAAATGCTCTGGAGTT
>JAJYIL010000550.1 GCA_021790055.1 Bacteroidota bacterium | reverse complement strand
TTTGAAGTCGGGCTATAATAGCCCGACTTCAAATGAAACCGGGTTAAACTTAGTTGCGCGGGCAGTCCGCCGCGGATTGAACATGCAACTTTGCTATTTAAAATAAAAACCTGATTAGATAATAATCAGGCTTTCTATAGTAGCGGGGGCAGGACTTGAACCTACAACCTTCGGGTTATGAGCCCGACGAGCTACCAATTGCTCCACCCCGCGGTGTTTAAAAATTGAGATACAAATATAGGTATTAAGCATTCGGGAGTCAAATTTATCGGGCGTAATTCAAGGAAGATAAAACTAAGGAAAGGATTGTTCAGTTCTAATTGTGCGCTTTATCCGTCAATATTATTAAAGCTCGAAATAACTCCGTCGATAACCTGCGAACGGGCATGTATTTCATTAAGCTTCTGAATGATGCGCAGTATCCCTTTCCTCTTTTCTTCAACAGTTTCTGTAATAAAACTTCTAACCTCCGGCAGGTTACAGTCATCAAGCATGCCTTCATAGAAACGCACGATTGCTGCTTCCTTCCTCAAGGCTTCGTTCAACATTGCGCATGTATTTTTACATGCATGTACACACTTTACTTCATTTTCTTTCATCTTTTACCTCGCCTATGCTTGTGAACATTTATTTTATATTGTCTGTTCAACCTGCTTTCCATAATTACTTGATTCTTTTACAATTTTACTTCCTAATGAAAGCGCGTTTTCGTTTAAAGGAATTAAATGATGGTGTCTTTCCGGAAGCACTTTCTTCAATGCCTTAATTATATTTTCTATCTTAACAACCGGACGCTTCTCCAGAAAAGCCCCGACTAAAATCATATTTGCTACCTGCTTCTTGCCGAGCTTTTGCGCTTCTTCGTTTGCCGGTATGCCGATAACTTCTATGTCTGTTCTTGTCGGCGGATTTATAATTGTCGACTGCTCGTACAGCAAAAGTCCGCCGGGCTTAACCGCATGTTCAAACTTATCAAGCGAAGGCTGGTTAAGAGCAATTACGGAATCGAACCTTGAAATAATCGGGGAGCTGATTCTTTCCGGTGAAACAATTACGATACAGTTTGCAGTACCGCCGCGCATCTCCGGTCCGTACGAAGGCATCCAGCTAATTTCTTTTTCTTCAATCATTGCGGAGTAAGCGATAATTTGTCCCATCGAAAGGACTCCCTGTCCTCCGAATCCGGCAAAAATTATTTCATGAGCTTTTTGCATTTTAAATTTCCTTCGGCTTCAATTTTATTTTTCCTTCGGTATCTTTATGTCTCCTAGCGGATAAGAAGGAAACATATTTTCTTCAAGCCACTTGTTGCTTTCCAGCGGAGTCATCTTCCATCCCGAAGGACAGTTGGATACCACTTCGATAAAGCAAGTGCCGCGGTTCAGCTTCTGATATTCGAATGATTTTTCTATTGCCTTTTTCAGTTTCCTAACCGCATTAACCGTGTGCACTGCATGCCGGGAGACATAATAAGCGCCGGGAAGCTGTGCTAATAGTTCTGTTATCCTCAACGGGTAACCCATCTGCTCGTGCTTTCTTCCGTACGGAGTTGTTGAAGTAACTTGTTCGAGCAAAGTAGTCGGCGCCATTTGTCCGCCGGTCATTCCGTATATAGCATTGTTAATAAAAACAACTAAAATATTTTCTCCGCGGTTAACTGTATGAATTGTTTCCGCAGTACCGATTGCAGCTAAGTCGCCGTCGCCTTGATAAGAGAAAACATATTTATCGGGATAAATTCTTTTGATGCCCGTAGCAACAGCGCTTGCTCTTCCGTGAGCGGCTTCCTGCATATCGATATCCATATAATCATAAGCAAAGACTGAGCAGCCAACAGGAGCTACACCGATTGTAGTTTCCTGTATTCCCTTCTCTTCAACAACTTCCATCAGCAAACGGTGAACAACACTGTGCCCGCATCCGGGACAATAATGATACGGCTTTGAAGTTAATGTAGAAGGCTTTTTGTAAACCAGTTCGTATCCGTTTGTAAGAACATCTTCCAGCATGGCTTATCCTTCCTTAACTTCGGTTTCGCTAAGCGAATGAATTAATCTTTCTATTTCCGCGGCAACATCTTCCGGCGTCGGAATCATTCCGCCCATTCTTCCCGTAAAATAGACGGGACGCTTACCTTTAACTGAAAGCTCAACATCTTCTACCATTTGACCTGCATTCATTTCAACAACCAAAAAGAAATTTACTTTGTCAGCTAGATTGGAGATTGCCTGTTTCGGGAAAGGATACAAAGTTATTGGTCGCAACAATCCGACCCGAAATCCCTTTTCTCTAGAAATATCGACTGCCTTTTGACAGACGCGAGCAGAAAGACCAAATGCTACAAGGGCAATTTCAGCATCGTCTAAGGCAATCTCCTCAAATCTAACCTCATCCTCTATTAGTTTATATTTACCCTGAAGTTGTTTATTTATCCCCTCCATTTTTTCCGGGTCAATGAAGAGAGAAGTTATAATGTTTCTCTCCCGCGTTGCCGGTTTTCCTACGGTCGCCCATGGTTTTTCCGTCTTAGGGAGCGAACCCTCTTCCGGAAGAACTACCTTTTCCATCATCTGTCCGAGTGCGCCGTCGGCTAATATCATTGCCGGGCATCTGTATTTTTCAGCCAGGCGGAAGGCATCGAATACGAAGTCCGCCATCTCCTGAACAGATGCAGGCGCAAGTACGATAAGATGATAATCCCCATGACCGCCGCCCTTGGTTGCCTGGAAATAATCTCCCTGCGAAGGTTGAATAGTTCCAAGCCCCGGACCGCCTCTGTTTACGTTTACTATTAAACAGGGTAATTGTGCGGAGGCTATATATGAAATTCCTTCCTGCATTAAACTAATACCGGGACTCGAAGATGAAGTCATTACTCTTCCGCCGGCACCCGCTGCACCATAG
>JAJYIL010000549.1 GCA_021790055.1 Bacteroidota bacterium | reverse complement strand
CTTGCCGGAAATAAATTTGACGTTGTAACAAATGGAAAGCTCGTAAATTCATTTACAATTAATTCTTCTGACTCGATAACATCATTTGCGCTTGCCGACTTGAAGCAGGACGGCGGCAACTACATCATCTTTACGGATGGTAATAATATTGATGCGGTTAACCTGCAAGGCGCTGAAGCAGACAACTTCCCGTTTGCCGATCCGCAGGGTATTGGATTTGTCGGGGCTCCGCTGACTGCTGATTTTGCGGGCGACAATAAATCCGAAGTTATCGCAGCAACTGCCGACGGAAGAATTTTTGCAATTGACGGCGGTACCGGAAAGTTTGTTGACGGTTTTCCTATTTCATCGGGTGCACAGCTTGCGTGTACGCCGGCACTGTTTGATTATAAAGGAAGATTATCTTTAGCAATGCTGAACCAGCAAGGAAATTTTTCAGCATGGCAAATTGGAGCTAACCAGGGAAAAGTTTTTTGGTCTGAAGAATACGGCAACAGTCAAAGTACATCTTATGTACCGGCTGCGTCCGGCTTAAATATCGATAATACATTTTTCCCTTCGGCAAGAGCTTACAACTATCCGAACCCGGTTTACGGCGGCGTTACGAACATACATTATTACGTTGCCGAGGATTCTAAAATTGATATAAAGATTTTTGATCTTGCCGGAGATTTTGTTGCCGAGCTTAGGGACAATGCCCAGGGCGGATTTGAAAAGGAAACTCCATGGAATGTAGGCAACATTCAAAGCGGCGTTTACTTTGCAAGCATCAAGGCAACGGGCGCAAGCGGAAAGACCGAAACCAATGTTATTAAAATTGCGGTGATCAAGTAAAACATGTTAATCATCCCTCGCAATCATAATCTTAATCGTAATCCCGCTCTCAATCTAGGGAGAAATCCGATTAAGATTAAGAGCCCCGAAGAAATAAACAAGGTTAAGGATTGCCCGCTTAACTTGATTAAGTAATTATTCAATCTTAAAAATTCTATATGTCGAAATTTTTTGCTTTACTTCTTATTGTATTTTTGTCTCAGATAAATGTGTTTCCACAGTATACAGAATTTCATCCTGAGCTGAAGTGGTATACTATTAAAGGCAAATATTGCATGGTGCACTTTCATAACGGTGCGGAAAGGACGGCTGAAGTAGTTGCTAAGATTGCCGATGAAGTAATTCCCCCGCTTGAATCGCTTTATGATTACGATCCCGGGACAATCAATTATGTTATAAAAGATATGGATGATTATTCCAACGGCGCTACTTATTTTTTCGACAATAAGATAGAAATCTGGACGAGCGCGCTTGATTTCGATCTTCGCGGTACGCATAACTGGCTTAGGAATGTAATTACCCACGAAACTACACACATGGTGCAGATTCAATCCGCAATGAAGTTAACACGGACTGTTCCGGCAATCTTTCTACAAGTCTTAAATTATGAAGATGAAAGAAGACCGGATATACTCTACGGTTATCCGAATGTGGTAGTTTCTTATCCACTTGCCTCGGTTAATATTCCTTCATGGTTTGCCGAAGGAGTTGCCCAGTACCAGAGGAAAGAATTTCATTATGACTATTGGGATAAGCACCGCGATATGGTTCTTCGCTGCTACGCTTTAAGCGGCAGAATGCTTACATGGAACCAGATGGGTGAGTTTGATAAAAACAGCCTCGGCAACGAATCGGTTTATAATGCTGGCTTCGCGTTGACAAGATATATTTCCCAAAAGTACGGCGAAGACAAGCTTGAAAAGATCAGTCATGACCTGGGTAAGCTTGGCGTATTTACTATGGACCAGGCGATGAAAGATGTTCTGGGAAAGAGCGGGATAGCCGTATATAATGAATGGAGTAATTTTGTAATAGACAGCTACAGGAAAAGAAGCAAGGCTGTCCTTTCAAATTTGATTGAAGGCGATACCTTGGAAAGCGAAGGTATTGGAAATTTCTATCCGAGCTTTTCTCCCGATGGAACTAAGTTTGCTTATGTGTCAAGTAAGAAGGAGGATTATCTCTCACTTACCGACGCTTACGTTTACGATTTCAAAACCAAGAAGGATAAGCAAATTGCAAGCAGTGTGTCTTCAACAATTAGCTGGGTGCCGGGGCAGAATAAAATTGTTTATGCCAGGCTTACGGACAACAATCCGAATTGGTATAACATCCACGACCTTTACATTTATAACTTAAATACAGATAAAGAAACCAGGCTTACACACGACCTTCGCGCAAACATGCCTTGTGTTTCGCATGACGGGAAAAAGATTGTCTTCTTATTTGAAAGAGACGGAACTACAAATCTCGCGATGGTAAATATTGACGGTAAAGACTACAGGCAATTGACGAAATTCAGAAACGGCGAGCAGGTTTATGAGCCAAAGTTTTCAAACAACGATAGCTACGTTATCTTCGATTATTCTTACATGCACGGCAGACATATTGCAAGAATTGATACCGACGGAAGCAACTTTCAATTTGTGGTTAAAACCAACGCAGATAATAGAAACGCCACCTTTGAAAAGGACGGAAACATAATTTACAGTTCAGATTCAACCGGCATCTTCAACCTTTATTCCTTAAACCTTAAGTCCGGAGTTAGGAAGCAATTAACAAATGTTATCGGCGGCGCTTTCATGCCTTCGATCGACAGCAGCGGAAATATTTTGTATGTGGGATATACATATTCCGGCTTCAAGATTTTTGAAATAACTCCGGAACAGCAAAGAAAAGTAAATTCTGCCGACAACTACGTATGGCAGAAAGATCCCCCTTTGGGTCATGATAAGCCGAAGGGTGATTTGAGTAAATTTAATCTTAAGGCGTATCAAAAGTAGAACGATAATATAGTACGCGATGATAAAATTGAACCGGACGGCTGCGTATTGACCAAGTTAACTTTTTAT
>JAJYIL010000548.1 GCA_021790055.1 Bacteroidota bacterium | reverse complement strand
AATTTGGTGCGGCACAGACAATGGCATTTTCATTTTAACAGGTGATTCTGTTTCTGCATTCTTTCCCAAAAAAATCACAGGAAGCATCAGCGCCATTACGGAATCGACTGATAATAATTTATATATCGGCAGCACCGGATTTATTTATGAATATCAACCTTCCAATGCTTCTCTTATTTCAATAAAGGTATATGCAGGTGTAAAGAATAAACCGGGCAGTTTCAATTCCATTGTATCGCGCTTGTATTCAAATAACAATATTATTTGGGCTGGAACTGAAAAAGGAGATATCTTCAAAATTAGTGGCTCAAAAATTATTGCCCGCTTTTCTCTTCCGGGCAGCGCTATCAACTTTATAAGTGAAGACAAAAATAAAAATTTATGGATCGGCGATGCCGGAAATACTTTACTTAAGTTTAATGAAAGAAAATTTCCCGGCAGTTATCTAAAATTAACTATTAAAAATGGACTGCCTGATAGTTATTTAATTAACGGTTGTTTTGATTCCGAAAATGACCTCTGGCTTTCTTATGCGGGCAAAGGAATATATGAGCTTAAAGAAAATAGCTTTTATAAATTTCCGTTTCAAGCCCAACAATTTTATGATAATAATTTAAAAACTGCGTCCGATAAAAACGGAATAATTTGGACTTGCGCCGGCGGTAAGCTATTTGAAATCCGGATTGATTCTTCCGGTAACTGGGGAAAATATTTTCCCGCAATTCCCTTGCCTGCAGGTAATGTCACTCCGGCAATGGTCTATTACGATCGCTCCGGAATTTTATGGATTTGTTTTTCAAATGGCGATTTTGAAAGCTTTAGTATTATTAATAAAAGTCAGAATTCCCACTCTTCCTTAAAATTAATTAGAGTTTTCAGAAAAGGTATCGATTTTCCTAATGCAAATGTTCTCTGCTTTTTTGTTGATGATAAAGGCTATCTCTGGATTAGTCTTGATAAATTGGGCGTTGCTTTGGTAAATACTCGATTGAATAAATCCTTTGTAAGATTATATTCAGCAAAAGACGGCTTACCAGGTAATTCCGTTCGCGCTTTGTATCAAGATTCTAAAGGTAATATTTGGTTTGGCGGATTTTTGAACGGACTGGGTGTGCTTTCTCCAAATGATTTGATTAATGGTAGGATTGTTACCTTTACAAAAAAGGATGGCTTGCCCGGTAATTCTATCCGCGCAATTTTAGAGGATAATTTCGGTAGGCTGTGGATTGGTACTCGATACAACGGTATTGCGGTTATAAAATTTAAATATGACAGGCTAATTAAATCGAATAATAATATTTCAATAACGGTTCAAAAAATTCTTAATACCGATTCAGGATTGCTCAGTAATGCAATTTGGGCTGAAGCAAAAGATAACTCCGGGAGAATTTGGCTCGGCACCGAATCCGGTTTAATGGACATAACCCAAAATAATTTTACTCCTCTTAGCAGATATAATTGGCAGTTAGGGTCAACAATATTTTCTTGCGGTGTTACTGTTCAAAATATTTGCTGGGCTTATGCATTATCCGGCTTAAAAATCCTTGATCTTAATTCTACTGCACATTCTGAACCGGCACCGGTTTATATTCTGCATCTCTTAGTGAACGGTATAAGCGTCCCTGCCGGTAAATTAAATCTTCTTTCCTATTATCAAAATAATATAAATTTGAATTTTACGGCTGTTAGTTTAAAAGATGGAAAAAGTATTGACTATAAATACCGGCTTGAAGGATTGGATGACCAATGGAGCTTACCATCGGATTTACATTCTGTTACTTATGCGCACCTTGCACCGGGAGCTTATAAGTTCGAGGTTAAGGCAATTAACGATGAAGGCGTATCTTCTATTAAACCGGCAATTCTTTCTTTCAAAATAATTCCTCCGTTTTGGCTTGAGTGGTGGTTCGTTATTTTTTCACTAATATTAATCGGCAGCGCTGCTTTTGCATTACTGAAATTCAGAATAAAAAGGATCGTAGAAATAGAACGCATCCGTGCAAGGATTGCCTCCGATTTACATGATGAAATTGGCTCCGGCTTAACCCGCATAGCATTTCTTTCTGATGTTATTAGCAAGAAGTCGAAATTAAAAGTCAGCAGTGTTGAAGATAATCAGCAAGATGAATATGATTTAATTCCTTCTTTACAAAAAGTAGGAAATATTGCCCGCCAAATGATTGATACAATAGGTGATGTTGTTTGGTCTATCAATCCTAATCATGATTCACTTGTTAGTCTAATCAGGAAAATAAAAGCTTATTCGAGTGAGGTTTGCGATAATATGGATGTCACATTAATTTTCGAATCCTCCGAATTAGTTGAGAAAATAAATCTTCCTGTGTCGCATTCGCCCGAAATCTTACGGAGTATTTTATTAATAACAAAAGAAGCTTTGACTAATATTGCAAAACATTCGCACTGCACAGAAACAGAAATTAGATTTGATGCAGACAAAAAGGCTATTCATTTGTCGATTAAAGACAATGGATGCGGCTTTGAAGCCGGCTCAAATGCTGAGGGCAACGGCATTACTAATATGCAAAGCCGCGCATCAAAGATAAGGGGAAAAATTGAAATTAAATCTGTACCCGGAACAGGTACATCAATTTATCTCTCAATTCCAAGATAAATTATTTTCAGAAGCTTAAACTGTACATTTGTCCGGTTGTTATTAATTAAAATCTATATTACATTTTTGTATTGAGCGGAATAATAATATTTGGTACGGCATCAATGGAAAAGAAATCTATACTTCATAAATCATTACAAGAAGAAAAAATAATTGTAGCGGTGGTTGACGATGACGCTGAAATAAGGCGTTCTTTATGCTGGATAATTAATCAGTCTCCCAATTTTATTTGCTCGGCAACATGGAAGGACTGCAGCGAGACACTCAAAAATATTGAGTCTAACTCGC
>JAJYIL010000547.1 GCA_021790055.1 Bacteroidota bacterium | reverse complement strand
TAATTTGCAGTATGGGAAAAGGCTGTAACAGCAAGATTCTTTTTGGTCGATTGGCTTACTTCACCCATCTTTAATTCTTCAATAAAAGAATCATATTGTCCCGGGTTTGTAAGAATGGAAACAAACTTGTAATTCTTTGCCGAGGCTCTGATCAAGCTTGGTCCGCCAATGTCAATATTTTCTATTATATCATCAAGAGAAGAGCTTGGATTTTCTGCGGTCTTAACAAACGGGTAAAGATTTACGCAGACAATATCAATCGGCTCAATCCCGCTTTCTGCCGCTTGCTTTTGGTCGTCTGTATTATCTCTTCTAAAAAGAATTCCGCCGAAAATTTTCGGATGCAACGTCTTTACACGTCCGTCAAAAATTTCCGGTGAGCCGGTGTGCGTGCTGATTTCAGTTACCTTGATTCCCGAGCTCTTTAGCATCTTTGCAGTATTGCCTGTTGCTATTATATTAAAACTAAGCTCCGTTAACGATTTTGCAAACTCCACAATCTTAGTCTTATCAGAAACACTTATCAACGCTAATCTTTTCAACTTCTTTTACCTCACAATTTTTCCTTTTTAATCTAAAATAACTACCCTGTCTTCAACAATCTTCACTTTTCCATCGGCAAATTTTCCGACAATGTACGGCAAGATTTTATGCTCGATATCCAGAACTCTTTCGGCAATTTCTTCAGGAGACTTCACGTCGGAAATATCCACGCATTGCTGCGCTATAATTTTACCGTGATCATAATCCGGATCTACAAGATGAACAGTTGCACCGGAAACCTTTGCCGATGACTTGAATACCGCATTATGTACATTTATTCCATACATCCCTTTCCCGCCGAACGAAGGCAGCAATGCCGGATGTATGTTGATTATCCTATTCTCGAACCTTCTAATAAAATCAACCGGAATTAATTTTAAAAATCCGGCAAGAACTATCAAATCTATGTCGAGTTCCGAAAGTGAACTTGCAAGCTGTTCATACGAAATATATCCATCCTTGCTGCCCACGCTAAAGGCCTGGATTGAATTTCTCTTAGCGATTTCAAATGCAGGGCAATTCAGCTTATCGCTTACTACAGCTTCAACTTCAATTGATTTTTTTCCCTGCCGGTAATCAAGAATTGCCTGAAGATTTGAACCTCTACCGGAAACAAAAACTGCTGTCTTCAAATTTCATTTAAATAATTTTTTGTTTGATTTAATTAAATATAATCAATAATTATTTAGAACTTATTGCTTGCAAATAGTTCGACAATATTACTAACATCATAATTTACCCTTCTGCGGAGGTAAGGGCAAAGATTAAATTCTCCAGTTTCTTCTGATAATCAAAATCCGAAAAGCTTTTAGCTTCATCGATATAGCTCTTTACCGCATCTTTGTTGCCGAGCTTTTCTTCGGCTCTTGCAGCGTAAAAGCAGGCGTACGGCTCTATCCATCTTTCCTCAGGTACATCAAGCGCCTTGGAAGTCAATGCATAGCTTAAAGATTCATGGTACTTTCCGAGCATGAAGTAAGCTTCACTTAAATTTAAGCCTACCTCTGCCTTCATTCTATCGGTCTTTGCCAAGTTAAGTAAGTTTGATAAAGAATCTGCAGCCAGTTTATATCTACCATTATCAATCAAGTTGGAATATTTTATCAGCTCAATTTCAGTTTCGGCTAACGGTCTTTTTGCATAAATCTCTCCCTGTCTTTTTGCGAAGATGTCGTCTTCAATATCCATATTTCCATCGCCTGTCATAGAAAAGTATTTTACTGCATCTTTCCTGTCGCCGGAAATCTCCTTGCAAATTGCCAGCCTGTAATAGGCAATCCCTTTGTAATCGCTGTCCTGCGAGGTAGATATAAAAATTTTATAAAAGTCTTCGGCAGCGTGGAAATGATTTTCCTTAAAATTGACGTCTCCCATCAGGAAATTAGAGAAAGAAATAATCTGCGAAAAGTTCGGGTCTTTCGATTTAAGAATTTTTTTAAGAAGATAGCCTGCTTCATTCAGTTTTCTTCTTTTAATATCGAGCGCTGCAAGCGAGTAGCTGAAAAGTATATTCCTCGGGTAAACGGCAACAAGGTTTTGGAGTAAATGCGCAGCCGAATTATAATTGAAGTAATAATCGGTAAGGATCTGAGATAGGTAATATTCGGCTTCGGTTTTCGAAAAGTCGCCGTACTTAGCCGCCTTCATGATATACCTTAAACCGGTTTCCTTATCGCCGTGAATACCGGCTAAGCTTAAAGCCCATCTGAATGCCGAAGGGATTTGACCGACTCCAAAGTTATACAAGCCCAAACCGAGATATGCATCATAATAAGTTGAATCAAGCTGCAAAACGCGGGATAAATATGATTCCGACTTCTTGCTTGCCCAGACTGCATCCAAAAACTTCTCGGCTTTAGCAAATGCAATTGTTCTGTAGCTGTAATCCGAGCCAAGGATATAAAGTATTGTTATGTTGTCCGGTTGTTTATTAAGTATATTTCTGGCTTTATCAATTGCCGAATCCGAATACTCAACAAAATTTTTATAGCTTTGATTATCGTGATTGCTTAAATAATACCACAGATAAATACCAGCCTGGTAATGAAAGCCTCTTGGATCATCAGGATACTTTTTTATCATTCCTTCAAATACTGTTCTGGCTTTATCCCAATTAAAATTGTACTCGTATTCCAAGCCGCGGTTAACCGTCTGGTTCAATAAACCGGATTGAGCAAAAATTTCAATCGGCAAAAAGAATAAGAGAACAATAAGCAAAAAAGATTTTTTAATCATTTTAAAAATTAAGATTATAAATTTCAATTCAGAATCTTCGACAAGGATTCAACCGTTTAATCAAAGACATACTGATAATCTAATCCTGTCCTGGTAAGTTTTTTTTATCATCCGCATATTGAAGTGAAGCTTTAACAAACTGCC
>JAJYIL010000546.1 GCA_021790055.1 Bacteroidota bacterium | reverse complement strand
TACTTACCAGCTTGTCAAATTGGAAGAGACAACTCAGCAGTATGCCTTTAGTAGATGGGATTACTTCCCTTCTGTTCATGCTTCATACAATTTTGCCGGCGGTACTCAAATAATGGCAAGCTATACTCGAAGAATTAACAGGCCAGACGGCGGAGACCTTGAACCATTCTATACCTGGTTCAACGCTAACAACGTACGAATTGGTAATCCAAATCTAAAACCTGAGCTAATTGATTCTTATGAATTAGGGTGGCAAACGTTTTTCGGTCATGTTTCCTTTTCAAACGATTTTTATTACCGGTTTACTCACGATAAAATCGAGCAAATAAATTCAGTTTATGCTGAAGATGTTACACTCAACTCAATAGCTAATGTTGGAACCGATTATTCACTCGGCGCTGAATTTATGGTCATGTTCAAACCGATTCATTTTTGGGATTTTAATCTGATGGGCGATCTTTATGATTACAGAATCAGCGGCGCTTTGTTTAACCAATCATTTGCAAGAGAAAGCTTCAACTGGAGTATAAAGAATAACAACGTGTTTAATATAACTCAATCAACAAGTTTACAAATTAACACCAGGTACTTTAGCCCTTCGGTTACAGCCCAGGGAAAATGGAATGGATATTTTACTACCGATCTTGGATTGAAGCAGGATTTAATTCCAAAGAAATTGTCTCTCGTGCTGCAGGTAAACGACTTATTCAGGACAGGACATCGTGAGTTTACTTCTCAAGGAATAGATTTTTATAACTATAATTATTTCACGAGGCAGTCACCAATGATTATTCTGAATTTAAAATATATTTTTAATAATTTTGATGAACGGAAACAGCAAGGTAATAACATGGACGACAGCGGAAGCGGAGGAGGAAATGAGCAGCAGTAGGTTTGCAGTAAGAATTATAAATAACGTAAAAATTTCAATGTAAAGATATTTGGGTATATGGATTGACATGCTTTTTAGATAGCGTATACCATATACTTTATACCAAAGACATTTATACCAGATACCATTATTCCCAAATAACAACAAAAGCGAGGTTAGCATGAAAAAATTATTTCTTTTACTTTGTTCTGTAATAATTCTTATACCGGCAGTTTTATTTTCTCAGAATTCCGGCTATAAAGTTTCCGGTACCATTAACATAGGTGGCAAAGGCTGGTGGGATTACGCTTCCATTGATGAGCCAATGCAAAGGCTGTACATTTCTCATGCCGACCGTATTCACCTAATCAATTTAAAAACAAATAAAGTAATTGGCAAAATTGACGGACTTAGCGGGGTTCACGGTGCAGTGTTTGCCGATGCGCTTGGGAAAGGCTTTATAAGCAATGGTAGAAGCGATACTGTTACTGTCTTCAACTTAAAAACTTTAAAGAAGATTGCAGAGATTCATGTAACCGGAAAAAATCCTGATGCGATTGTATACGACCCCTTCACACAAAGAGTCTTTACAATCAATGGAAGAAGTTCAAACATAACAGCAATCGATGCTAAGACTGATAAAGTTGTAGGAACAATTCAGCTTGAAGGAAGCCCGGAGTTTTGCGTAACTAACGGTAAAGGCGCAATGTTTGTAAATATTGAAAGTAAAAGTCAGGTTGTGGAATTCAATCCAAAGACTTTAAAGATTGTAAAGGAATGGTCAATCGCACCGGGAGAAGGACCATCCGGCTTAGCGATCGATGTAAAGCACGAAATTTTATTTTCCGGCTGCCACAACAATTTAATGGTAATCAGCGACGCTAAAACCGGTAAGGTAATTACCTCACTTCCAATTGGCGGACACGTTGATGCATGCCGGTTTGATCCTGAAACAAATTTTGCTTTTAGTTCTAACGGCGAAGGGACATTAACTGTTATTCACGAAGTATCTCCAAAAGAATTCAAAGTAATTGATAATGTTTCGACTCAACAAAGCTGTAGAACGATGGAGATCGATCTGAAGAATCATAATATTTATTTACCGGGCATGCTTGAAGGAAAAGATAATACTAAAAGCTTTGGAGTGCTGATACTAAGTAAAAAGTAATATTTCTTCTTATGAACCCAGAAGTCATATATAAAATATTATTTCGTTTGACCAGCGCCGTGACCGACTACTTCCCGGTCACCGGCGCTAAGGTTCTAAATATTGTTATAAAGAATCTGCTTGGAAATAAAATTTTGTATAATTTATTTTTGTTTCAAAATAAGCAGAAGATTAAAAAGACAAAGCAATTTAACCGGTTTCTCGTAGTTGCAGATTTAAATATAGGCGATGCCGTTATTTGTTCGTCAGGGGTTGCTGCTATAAAAAAGATATTCCCGTTAGCTGAAATTGAATATGTAGTTAAGAAATCGACCGGCGTCCTTTTTTATCATGATCCTGATATTTCCAAGCTTTATCCTGTTTTCAACTCTGCTCCATATCCGAATAAAAAAGATCTTAACGTACTCTCTCAAATTGCAAAGAGTAAAAATTATGATCTTATTTTTAATCTTAGTCCAATGGTTAACAATAAAATATTCGGCAAGAAAAATGTTATAAATTTTTTGTTAATAGCAGAAGAATTAATAAGGGGAGAAAAAAGCAGCGGCGCCATAAATAATGCTGCAATTCAAATTCATAATTCAATAATTAGTTTATTCAGAGAATTATCTTCAGTATATACTGAAGATAATTACATGGGCGCAAACATTTTCATTTCTGATAAAGCAATTTACGAAGCAAAGAATTTTCTTTCTAAGAACGGCGTATCAAATGACAGTCCGGTAGTCATGCTCAACCCGGATGCTTCCGGGAAATTTACTCAAATACCTTTTGATTTACTTGTAAAATTGTTAAAAAGACTTTGTGAATTAGGCTGCAGAATTTTATTAGGAGAAGGTCATGCAGAGCCGAATATTGAAAACAGACTTATTGAAGCATTACCGGCA
>JAJYIL010000019.1 GCA_021790055.1 Bacteroidota bacterium | reverse complement strand
AGATTTTTTTTATCTTTCGACATGAAGCATATAAAAGTAGCGGTTGTTTATAATGAATCTAATCCCGAGCTTTATGTAAAATCGGGAGATTTAACTCAAAAGGAGCTACCTTTTATCCCTTATTTCGAAGTTGAAAATTATACTCCGATTGAAGAATACGAGTTATTGGCAAAAAGACTTTCCGGAAATGGCATAAAAGCTTACGCGCTTAATATAAAAGATGACATCGAATGCCTGATAACTAATATAAAAAAGATGAAGCCGGACGTCATCTTTAATTTTATAGAAATATTTAAGGATAATGCAAGGCTTGAAATGAATGTTGTAGGTCTTTTGGAATTAATGGAAATCCCTTATACCGGTGCACCTCCAATAGCGCTTGCCAACTGTCAAAATAAAGTTCTTGCCAAAAAATTTTTAAAAGCGGCAGGAATTAAGACTCCAAAGTCTCTCGTTATTAAAAATGAATTGAAAAACTATAAGCTTGGACTGAACTTTCCTTTAATAATCAAGCCTGCCTTTGAAGACGCAAGCGTGGGAATAGATAACGATTCTATAGTTGAAAATACACGGCGTCTTAAGGCAAGAGTTAATTATGTTTTGAATAACTTTAAACAGCCTGCATTGGTTGAGGAATATATAGAAGGAAGAGAGCTGAACATTGCGATACTCGGAGACAAGAACCTGGTAGTGCTTCCTATAAGTGAAATTGACTTTTCCCTTATGCCCGACCATCTATATAACATTGTAAGCTATCAGGCAAAATGGGATCCGCTTCATGAAGCCTACCATAAGACAATTCCAAGCTGCCCCGCAAAGCTTCCAAAAAGAATAGAGCAAGCAGCAAAGACAATTGCCTTGAAAGCATTCCGCACTATGAGCTGTAGAGACTATGCAAGGGTAGACATGCGCCTCAACAAGAATGATGAGATTTATGTTTTAGAAGTAAATCCAAATCCCGATTTAACTGAGAGTGCCGGTTTTATGCGGTCAGCAGAAGCTGCAGGTTATTCTTATGAAGAAACGCTGGAGAAAATTGTCAACTTAGCCTGGGCGAGAAGAAGAAAAGGCTGAATAATATTTCGGAATCAGTGCTTCACCCGGTCACCATCACATCCTAATTTATTAATTGATATTAGTTTAACCCGTCTTTCCTTCTCTCTTTAGCTAAAACTATTTTCAAAACAAATTTGAGGTTATAATGAACGAACAGAAAGCCGAACTCTATAAAAGCATTTTTAACATTACCGTACTGGTATCCTCACTCGGTTACTTCGTAGATATTTACGATTTAATCCTTTTTGGCATTGTGCGTATACCGAGCCTTACATATCTCGGTGTTCACGGCAGCCATTTGATTGATTCAGGCGTCTTTATTCTTAATATGCAAATGGGAGGTATGCTTATCGGCGGGTTAATCTTCGGTATTATTGGAGATAAGAAAGGAAGGCTTTCCGTTTTGTTTGCCTCGATATTTCTTTATTCGGCAGCTAACTTTGCTAATGCGTATGTTACTTCAGTTAATATGTATGCTGTATTAAGATTTATTGCCGGCGTTGGTCTTGCCGGTGAGCTTGGCGCAGCAGTTACTCTTGTTAGCGAAACTATGACTAAAGAAACTCGCGGCTACGGTACTGCGATGGTTGCAACAATTGGAGTTATGGGCGCAATCCTTGCGGCTAGCGTTGGCGAAGAGTTTAGCTGGCGAATGGCTTATATTATCGGAGGCGTACTTGGCGTAATTTTACTTGTAATGCGCATTAGCTTGTTCGAGTCCGGGATGTATAAATCTATTATATCTAAAAATGTAGTTAAAGGAAGATTTGTAAGTCTATTTACGTCCAAGGATAGATTCCTAAGATATTTAAATTGCATACTTATAGGTTTGCCTATCTGGTATGTGGTAGGCGTATTAATAACTTTTTCCCCCGAGTTTGGAAAATTCCTTGGCGTAACTGGAAAGGTAGTTGCCGGTAAATCAATTATGTACACATATATTGGATTGATATTCGGTGACTTTATTAGCGGCTACCTAAGCCAATATTTGAAAAGCAGGAAAAAGGCTGTTGCAATCTTTATTTTATTGACCGGGATATTTATTCTTGTGTACCTGTTCTCTCATGCTTTATCTACTTTTGAATTTTACCTGCTTTGCGTAATCCTGGGATTATCGATAGGGTACTGGGCAGTTTTCGTAACAACTGCTGCAGAGCAATTCGGAACTAATTTACGTTCTACAGTCGCTACCACAGTTCCGAATTTTATTAGAGGCTCTGTAATACCGATAACCATTTTCTTTGAGTTCCTAAGAAGCCCCCTTGGACTGGTTTATTCGGCATTAATAGTTGGAGTAATTACAATAGTTATCGCATTCATTTCTCTTTATAATTTGAAAGAAACCTACGGAGTAGAACTGGATTATGTGGAGAATATTTAACATCCTTCTTTTTTCCAAGATGAATAGCTAAAAACATCATGGGTGCATGGAAGCATGTCTGCATGTAATCCGTGTGCCCATGCGATTCATGCACTCAAACTCACGAATCTTCATTCGTATTTTATTTATCCATATATTTGTCCGCAAAATTAATAAACCTTTTTCGGCTTAATGGAATTTATAAAATACCTAATCGACCTATTCTTGCATCTTGATGTTCATTTAAATGAAATAATTGCTCAATACGGGATTTTAGCTTATATAATTCTTTTTATTATTATTTTTGCCGAGACCGGGTTAGTCTTTACGCCGTTTCTTCCGGGAGATTCTTTGCTGTTTGCGGCAGGTGCATTTGCAGCCAAAGGCTCTTTAAATGAAAATTACCTTTTCTTCATTTTTGCAAGCGCGGCAATTCTCGGAGATACTGCTAATTACTGGATTGGTCATTTCATAGGTCCTAAAATCTTTCATAAAGAAAATGTACGCCTTCTTAAAAAGGAATACCTGGAGCGCACTCACCGCTTTTATGAAAAGTACGGCGGCAAGACGATTATCATTGCACGCTTCATTCCAATCATTCGCACGTTTGCGCCATTTGTTGCTGGAATAGGAAGCATGACTTACTCTCGTTTCATTATCTATAATATTATAAGCGGCGCTGCATGGGTAGCTCTCTTTCTTTACGCCGGATTCTTTTTCGGGAATATTGAAACAGTTAAAAATCATTTCTCCCTCGTCATCATAGTGATTATTTTTATTTCTATTCTGCCCGGCGTTATCGAATTTATTAGACACAAATACGCTAAGCGAATAGAGCACAATTCCTAACATTTACTAATTTGGAAATGTGACGGAAGAAATTTTTCATTGAGTGCCTATGGGCTTTTATCAATCGTATGTCCGGTTAGGGGAGATGGAAATGTTTGCGGCATAGAGATATTTAAACATGCATTGAAAAAGTAAAAAAGATGATGGATGAAGATCCCGCAGTAAAAAAAGAATCTCCATTTATGAAACATTTATGCGCATCAGCTTTCCGGGTGATAGTCTGCCGGAGTAATCATCTAATTCCATATAACTAAAGTGATAGCAATCAAGAAATAATTATCATACGCTGCTTTTCGGTTTAGTGTATCTTCTACATCAACTTACCTGAGATTAAGATTAATTATTATACAGCGCGGATTTATAACCCTAATAAAATTACTCTGTCTTTCTCCTCATAAGCTGCCGCAAAAAGACAGTATTAACGTCTTAAATTAATTTTCCTAAAATAAAACTTTACGGAGGACACCATCATGAAACAATTATTCATGTTTCTCTTTGCATTTCCTTTAATCGCTTTGTATGCGGGTAACCGGAATTTATTAAGAGGGAATCTCTCGCAATCGTCAAATAATAACTCGATGCCAAAGGTAGCTTCTAAAGCTTCAGTAATGTTAACCACTAATGCCAGATACGGTTTAATACTTACCGATAGTGCAGGCAGCTCTTTATACTTTTTTACAAAAGATACTTTAGGTTCTTCATGTAATGGGCAGTGTGCCGTTATCTGGCCTGTATTTTATGCCGATACTATAATTGCCGGGGCAGGACTTGACGACAGCGACTTTACAACCATTACCCGGTTGGACGGCTCGCATCAAACAGCATATAAAGGCTGGCCGTTGTATTATTACTCAGGTGATAGCAAGCCTGGTGATGTCAATGGCGAGGATTTCGGCGGTGTGTGGTTTGTCGCCAAACCTAACTATACCATCATGTTGATGAATAATCAGCTTATCGGGTTAGACAGTGTTGCATACAATAATTTGTATCAGCCCGGGCTGGGAGATGTTCAATACTTTGTCGATGGGCATGGTAGAACTCTTTATATATTTACTCATGATACATTTAATCAAAATCATTTTACAAAACCGGATTTCAGCAACAACGGCTTATGGTCTATTTTTGAAGATAGCCTTAAAGCTGTGCCGCCATCTATTGATACAAGCTACTTTGCTATGATAAATGTTTATGGACGTATGCAATTGACTTATAAAGGATGGCCCTTGTATGAGTTCGGAGCCGACAGCATGCAGCGCAGCAATACAAGGGGAGTAAGCTTTCCATCGCCCGGCGTTTGGCCAGTTGCTGTAGCTTCATTAGACAGCGCTACAATTACAGGAATTGTTCAAGATAATTCTTCCGGTGTTCCAAAGGAATATTCCTTGTACCAGAATTATCCAAATCCGTTCAATCCTTCAACCGTAATTAAATTTTCTGTTGCCAATCCCGGATTGGTTACTTTAAGAATTTACAACGCCCTGGGGCAGGAAGTGGATAACCTGGTAAATAGATTTTTATCTTCGGGTTCTTATCGAGTTTCATGGAATGCAGATAATATGCCGAGCGGAATTTATTTTTACCGTCTTTCTGCCGGAAGCTTTATGCAGGTTAAGAAAATGATCCTTTTAAAATAGATTTGGTAATAGCCTTCAAGATTGTAAAATAAGAATTATGAGTTAGCAATACTTAAATAAATATTAATCGATCTTGAAGGTTGCAATTATTTTGAATTTAGAATAGAGAAATTAATTATTTGAGCTAAACTCAATAGGTATAGTCATCTGTACTTTTACCGTAATGCCGTGCATTGCACCCGGTTCGAAACGTGTATCTTTAACAGCGCGTTCTGCTGCCTGATCGCAGCCATAGCCGATTCCTTTAATTAAAGAAACCTTTCTTACGTAGCCTCGTTCATCAATAAAGGCTAGGATATAAACTGTTCCTTGAATTTTATTTGCCTTTGCTGCTGGCGGGTAAAACACTCTTGCGTTTATTGCTTCCATTCCCCCAATGGGTACCGGCATTTGGTCAACAGCAACAAAATAAACATCATTTGGTATGTACAATCCTTTTTTAGGCGGGCCGGAACCAGGCTGTCCATTACCGCTGCCTCTTCCACTTCCGCCGGTGCCTGCACCTCCGCCGGAAACGCTGCCGGTATTTCCAGCAATAAGTTTACCGGAAGCATCACCTTTGGCTGTATCGCTGCTTACCGCAGGCTTTTTTACCGTCTTTTCTTTTTTATTTTTATCGCTAATGCTTTCTTCTTTAATCCTGGGCTTTTCTTTTTCGCTAACTTTTACCTTTTCTTTTTGAGGTGCTGGTTCTAATTCTTCATTGCCGCCTCCAGGAGTTCCTGGAGAATTTGTTTCTGCTGTACCGCCGAATCCAAGCTCAACGTATTCCTGCTTATTGCTTGTATCCGCTTTTTGACTGAAGTACAAAAGGAATAAAGTGAATATTATCGCATGAAGAATAATAGATACGGAGGAAGATAAGTTTTTAGAGGTGATTAATTTCATTATTACGTAACAATCTTTGTAGATAATACTCGATGCTCGATATTGAATATCCGGTACCGAGCATCGAAGAGGCTATTTCCGGAGCGTCGCCATTAACAGCTTCGATGCCCCGGCATTTTTTATTGCATCCAAAAGCTTAACTACGCTTCCATATACCGCATCCTTATCTGCGTTAACTATAACGTCTCTGCTTCCTTTTTGAATGAATTCGGCTTGAAGCTCTGCAGGAAGCTGGGAAATATTCACCTGCTGGTTGTTAAGGAATATCTGGTTTTGCTTGTTCAGGTAAACCTGGATATTGTTGTTGATTGTTGTTTGTGCAGTGGAAGATTGCGGCAGCTTAACTGTAAGCGCGCCTGTAATCAAGAACGGGCTTGTTATCATGAAAATAATCAGCACAACAAGAATTACATCCGTAAACGGAGTAATGTTTATCTCGGAGAATTCTTTTTCTTCTAACTTATACCGTCTCATGTTTCTTTCTCAACTCAAATGCTTTTACAATTCTGATAGTCTTTTGAATAGCCTCGTCATAAAGGGGCATACTGAGCTTTAGCCGCTTTATAAAATAATTATAGAACATTACCGCCGGGACTGCCACGATCAAGCCTGCTGCTGTAGCGATAAGAGCATCTGCAATTCCGCTCATTACTAATGTATAATTAGATGAATTGTTAATCGATAGAGCATTGAACGACTTAATAATTCCTACTACTGTTCCAAACAAGCCGATGAAGGGAGATACAGCTCCAAGTGTTGCCAAAATACCAAGCCCTTTTTCCATCTTGGCAATTTCTTTATCGAGCTGATTGTAAGCCGTAATCTCAAGCTCGTTCTTCGGTTCCTTCGCATGCTCGATTATATACTTTACAACATTAGCAAGCGGGCATTTTATCTTTACAAGAAATGAATTCCATGTGCTGGTCTTACATATGAAGAGCGCTTCCTTAAAATCTTCGGAAGTAAGACTATTATAAATATTCTCCATGAACTCGGAAATTACTTTTTCGGTTATTCCTTTGAACACAATATATTTTTCAATTATAACTTTTACAGACAGCAGGGAACAGAATGCAAGAATAAAAATTACATAGCCGCCTCTTGCGATTAAGTCCAGCATACTATTATTATCCATTTACCAACCTTTCTCAATAAAATAACTAATACAAAAATAAAAAATCTTTTTTACTATTTTGTAGCATCAGTCTCAACTACCGGACTTACCGCTTTATTTATTTCATATTTCTCGATTTCACCGGATTCAATCATCTTGTGCATAATGCTGTGTTTACGTCCATAGAAATAATATATTACCAAACCGATGATTAACCATCCAAACAATCTATACCAATTCTCTTCCGGAAGTGAGAACATTAAAAGTCCGCTAATTATAATCCCTAAGATTGGCGTAAGAGGAACAAACGGAGCTCTAAAAGGTCTCTTAGCTTCCGGATGAGTCTTGCGCATAATTAAAACTGCGGCGCATACAATAACAAATGCAAACAATGTTCCGATATTAACAAGATCCGCTAAAACTCTTAAGGGCAGGAAACCCGCAAGCACAGAAACAAATACACCAGTAAGAATTGTAGACTTCCAGGGAGTTCTAAATTTCTCATGTATATCGCCGAAAAATTTAGTCGGCATCAAACCATCGCGAGCCATTGCTAAAAATATTCTTGCCTGGCTGAGCATCATTACCAGTAGTACCGATGTTATACCTGCAACAGCGCCTAACGAAATTAAGAATTGAGCCCAAACTAATCCAACCTGACCGAATGCATTGGAGACCGGTGCGTTGATATCCAACTTGTTATATGGTACCATTCCTGTTAACACTCCCGAAACAGCAATGTAAAGAATTGTACATAAGATAAGCGAAGTAATAATTCCGATAGGCACGTCCCTTTGCGGATTTTTTGCTTCCTCCGCATGAGTTGATACAGAATCGAACCCGATGTAAGCGAAAAAAATAATTGCTGCACCGGCTAAGACACCAACAGGTGCACCGCCAGGTCCTGTTTGTCCCAAAATTGTTCTACCGAAAAAGCTTAAGCCTGAATATCCAAACGGAGCGAATGGATGCCAGTTTGCCGGATTGATATAAAATGCACCGAGAATAATTACTAATAATACAATGGCTAATTTTGTTATTACAATTGCAGAATTAACACCTGCACTTTCTTTAATTCCTTTAACCAAAATTATTGTGATCAGAATGGTAATCAGGATTGCCGGCAAATCTAGCACCGATCCCGTTGAGGATAAGTGCCCCGTAACCGGATTAAAATCAAACGGCGCATTTGAGATAACATGCCCGAACTTTATTCCAATTATGCTTATAAAATCCTGAAAATAGTGAGACCATCCATGAGCTACCGTAGCAGAAGCAACAGCATATTCGAGGATTAAATCCCAGCCGATAATCCATGCGAATAGCTCGCCTAAAGTAGCATATGCATAAGTATAAGCTGAACCAGCTACAGGTACCATCGAAGCAAACTCTGCATAGCAAAGTGCTGCAAACACGCATGCTATACCGGAAACAACAAATGAAAGCACAATTGCCGGACCTGATTTATCATGTGCGGCTACTCCGGTTAATACAAATATTCCGGTCCCGATAATTGCACCAACACCAAGGCTGGTAAGACCAACCGGACCAAGCACTCGGCGCAAACGGTTTTCGCTGACGACTTCATCCAAAAGCACTTTCAATGGCTTTTTTGCAAAGATTTGCTTCATGATTCTTTTTCCTTAAATAAAAATTTGTTTTTATTCAGACGATGATTTAAATATTTTTTTTCCAATACTATAAGTAATTTTTTGTCAAGCAGTAATCACGATTCTTCTAGAAGGGAAGTTAAGAGTTGTATTTGAAATAGCCTTTGAAGCATTGAGTTTGTGTTGTCTTGTTTCTTCTTCTCAAGTTTATAAGGTACAAGAAGACAAATTTTATGCTTGCTGTAGGCTAATCTCACTTCAATATTGATCATTAAATAGTTAAGCTATACTGATTACTAAAATAATCTTTACTTAGAAAATAAAACTATTCAAATCGGTTTCTTTTGTCAAGAGTAAAATTGAACAAAGGACAAATTTCACAAAATTGTTTGACGCTTTTATGTTCGCATCTACTACAAATACATCTTAGTTAATACAAAAGTTAAGGAATAAAAGATTATGCAATATTACTCTACAAAGAATAAGCTCTTTTGACCTGAAATAAAACCAACAAGTGATTACACAACTCATTATAATCTTATTAATTAGTTGACACTTCTGGTACAATTTGTTAAGTTTACTTCCAGACATTGGTTACGTTCTAATCCAATCTAAATTAATAGATCCCGCTTCTAAGTGAACGGGTGACTTCTGAAAGGTTAAAGAGCAAGCTATTGTCTGCTAACAATTTTATAGTGTGACTAAATACCACTAATTAGGGCTTTCAAAAAAATTTGTATAATGCAGATTGGCTAGAAAATTAAGGAATAACGTCCGTAAAACCTCTGTGGTTATCCTCCAACCTGTTCAAAAGGGAATTGTTATTGCATTCGCTTTTAATAATATATTATCAAAAAAATCTAACGCGTCATTTTTATACCGCGGCTTCTTGGACAACCTTCCAGGTACCGTTATGCCCCTAAATAAGAATTCCAAAAATCAAACAATAAGAATTTTACAAGGGGAATGCCTATATCAATATAAACATTTTGAAAGGAAAGGTGCATTTTATGAAGAAGTTAGTTACTGCCGGATTTCTCAGCATTCTACTGCTGCTGCTTTCGCCGGTGTTGGCTTTTGCCGATGAGTCTAATTTAACGATTCCTGATCTTAACCAGGCACAAAACACACTATTGGGCTACGGCTTGATTGTTTGTGTTCTCGGAATTTTATTCGGCTTGTACCAGTTTAGGAGAGTTAAAAACATGCCTGCTCATAAATCCATGCTGGAAGTTGCCGGCACCATCTATGAGACTTGCAAGACCTACCTAAAGCAGCAGGCAAAATTTCTGTCTGCTCTGTTTATCATTATCGCTTTTGTCAGCGTCTTTTATTTCGGAGTGTTGTCGCATATTGCCGCCGGCGGTGTTCTGCTTATATTACTATGGACTGTGTTAGGAATTCTTGGCTCATCCAGCGTGGCTTTGTACGGCATGCGCATGAACACCCTTGCCAATGCGAGAACTGCATTTGCGGGACTGGAGGGCAAACCACTTAAGACTGTGAATGTAGCTCTCGATGCAGGCATGAGTGTTGGAGTATTTCTGGTTTGTATAGAACTTATCATGATGTTGATCATCCTGCTGTTTGTTCCCCGAAACCTGGCAGGCGATAGTTTTATTGGATTTGCCATAGGAGAGTCGCTGGGCGCCAGTGCTTTGCGTATTGCAGGAGGTATCTTTACTAAGATTGCTGATATCGGTTCAGACTTAATGAAAATTGTTTTTAAAATTAAAGAAGATGATCCCCGTAATCCCGGAGTAATAGCCGATTGCACCGGTGATAACGCAGGCGACAGTGTTGGACCAACTGCGGACGGATTTGAAACATTCGGTGTTACCCAGGTTGCACTAATTACCTTTATCGTATTAGCAGTGCAGCCCGCGCTTCAAACTCATCTGCTGGTATGGATTTTTATAATTCGCATTCTGCTTATCATTACTTCGATAGGAGCTTTCTACATCAACAAAGCCTTCAGCAAAGCAAAGCTTGCCGGTAAAGAGGATTTTAATTTTGAACAGCCGCTTACCAGCCTGGTTTGGTTCGCTTCCATTATTTCCATCATAGCAGTATTTATAGTAAGTTACTTTGAGATAGGTCCGGCATCTGACGTAGGTGCGCAAATTCCCAATCTTTGGTTGCTAATGTCGATCATCATGGGTTCGGGTACGCTTGGTGCCGCTCTGATTCCGGAATTTGTCAAGATCTTTACTAGTACAAAGTCAGCCCACGTATCTGAAGTCGTCAAGGCTTCACGTGAAGGCGGCGCTTCACTGAACATACTGTCCGGTCTTGTAGCGGGTAATTTCAGTGCCTTCTGGATAGGCATGGTAATTATGCTGCTGATGTTCATCGGCTATTATGCAAGCACCTTTTTCCCGGCTGGAACGATGCTCTACCCGGCAGTTTTCGCCTTCGGTCTTGTTGCCTTTGGTTTTCTGAGTATGGGACCGGTGACTATCGCAGTTGACAGCTACGGTCCTGTTACTGATAATGCCCAGTCCATCTATGAGCTTTCGCTGATTGAAACAATCCCGAATATTAAAAAGGATATTCGTGATAACTTTGGTTTCGAACCAGACTTCGAAAGAGCGAAGCACTTCCTGGAAGCAAATGACGGAGCGGGCAATACGTTTAAGGCAACTGCCAAGCCTGTATTAATTGCTACCGCTGTAGTTGGTGCTACTACTTTAATCTTCAGCTTGATTTTGTTAATTAAACAAGCACTGGGTGTAGAGCCGGAAACAATACTCAACGTGCTTAATCCGTTCACAATAATTGGATTTATAGCTGGCGGCGCAGTGATATACTGGTTTACCGGAGCTTCTATTCAAGCGGTAACTACCGGCGCTTATAAGGCAGTCGATTATATAAAACATCATATTCATCTCGATGCCGATGCCAGTCAAACGGCAGCCACCGAAAGCTCCAAAGAAGTAGTTAAGATCTGCACGCAGTATGCCCAAAAAGGTATGTGGAATATCTTTTTCGCTATCTTCTCTTTTGCTTTGGCTTTTGCATGTCTCTCGGCTCCTGCCGGCAGTAATGAGCCGGTAAGCTTGTTCGTTTCTTACCTTATTGCGATTGCAGCATTTGGTCTGTTCCAGGCAGTTTTTATGGCTAACGCCGGCGGCAGCTGGGATAATGCTAAAAAGCTGGTCGAGGTTGATCTGAAGGAGAAAGGCACGCCGCTTCATGATGCCACAGTTGTAGGAGACACCGTCGGCGATCCATACAAGGACACTTCTTCGGTTTCGTTGAATCCGATTATTAAGTTTACAACTTTATTCGGTCTGCTGGCAATGGAAATAGCCATTACTCCGGCGTTCAGACAAGCTGCACCTATAGTCGGTGTAATCTTTTTGCTAATTGCGCTCTTCTTTGTACGCCGTTCATTCTACGGGATGAGGATTCCATCGGGAAAGTAACAAAATAATTAAGCCGCTCCACATTTGTAAAGGAGCGGCTATTTATTTTATTAACTTACCTTATGCGAATATAATTGATGGAAAATTGGGATAAGGGAGTGAATTCCAAAATTCCATTACTCCATTATTCCGGTAGTCTGGCTACATGAGCTATTAATTTAGAATCTTCTGCAGCAGCTTTATTACTTCGGATAAATCTTTTGCTGTATATGCGGGCTTAATAGAAGTTTCATCTTTTAATGGGAATTTTGTTTTCCCGGTAAATACTAAAATTCCTTTTCCTCTTATTGCTTGTGCACCGCCAATGTCAGTCTCTAAGTCATCGCCTATTATATAAAAAGAATTTTCTTTGCCAAAGCCAAGCTTCTTCAATGCAGACTGAAAATAGAGTGAAGAAGGCTTACCGATTAAAGTTGCCTGTTTACCAGAGGCATATTCAATCGCGGTTACAAATGCGCCTGCGTCAAGTGCCAGGCTCTTTCCATCTGGCAGCCAGAATTTATTTTTCTGCATTGCTATTATTTCTGCGCCGTTGTGAACCTTTCTGAAAATACCATTTAAAATGATATAAGACCATTCCTCGCCTAAATCGCCGATAACAACAGCATCGGGATTGTCATCATCAATAAGTCTCTCAAATTTTTTTTTAACGTTTTGAATACAGTAAACCGAAACACGGTACTTTTTTTCTTTGATGTAATCGATCGTTGCATCGACTGTTGTCATTGCATTTACCGGAAGGTTGATTCCGTTATCAGCTAAGAATCGAATTACTTCCTTAGATGTGTTTCTTGTGGAATTAGTAATTATACAGGATGGAATTTTATTTCTATTCAGAAAGCCGAAAAGTTCCGGGACGTCGCCGGCTAGCTTATCTCCAAGCCGGATAACACCGTCGAAATCGATTAGGACAGGAATATTTTGCTTAGTCATTTTATCTTCAGTTTTAAATAATTCTAATCTGCATCTTCTAAATGTTAAATTAATAATTTTCTTCTTTGATTAAAAAGATATTTTTTCTAAATTACTTATGAAAAGACAAACCTGGAGTAAAAAGCTGATAATTCGAAAGGTAAATTTAATATTTAGCTGATGGGGTTTAATAAATGCTAGAGTTTTAATTATAAAGGGGAAAAATCAAATGATTGCAAAAGAAATATCACATTACCAAATTTTTGAGAAGCTCGGCGAAGGCGGGAACGGCATAGTATATAAAGCCGAGGATACAAAGTTAAAGCGTACGGTTGCATTAAAGTTTCTTTCAAAATTCTTTTCTGAAGATGAGGAATCCAAGAGAAGATTTATTTCCGAAGCACAGAAGGCTTCTTCATTAGACCATCCAAATATCTATACCATACATGAGATAGGACAAACAGACGAAGAGAATTTGTTTATTTCAATGACATACTACGAGGGAGAAAATTTAAGAGATAGGATTAAAAGCAAGGAAATAAAAAAAGAAGAGGCTGCTGAAATCGCAATACAGATATGCGAAGGACTTAATAAGGCGCATCAAAACAACATTGTTCATAGAGATATTAAGCCCGCAAACATATTTCTTACAAAAGATGGAATAGTAAAGATACTTGATTTTGGATTAGCCAAAGAAAAAGGGCAATGCCATTTAACAAAAGAAGGAACTACTTTAGGTACAGTTGCATACATGTCGCCGGAGCAGGCAAGGGGCGAAGATGTAGACCAGAGGACAGATATCTGGTCGCTTGGAATAGTTATTTATGAAATGCTTACAGGCAAACCTCCGTTTGATGCCGATTATGATCAGGCAACGATTTATTCAATATTAAATACAAAGCCGGAACTTAATAAGCTTCCTAAAGAATTTGTCCCAATCTTAAAGAAGGCACTTGCCAAACCGGTTAACGAGAGGTATCAAAATATCGAAGAGCTCTTGGCTGACTTGAATTTATTGAGAAAAGGATTTCCGGTTAAACATGATTTCTCAATTCCTTTTTTGTTAAAAAGCTTTAAAGTGAAATTAGCTGCTGCAGCTATTATAATTATTTTACTCGCTGTAATTTCATTTCTTTTTATAAAGAGACCCGTTGTTGAGCATTCAACAATAGAACAGAAAAAGATAGTTGTGGTACTTCCGTTCGAGAATCTGGGCTCGCCGGATGATAAATATTTTGCCGAAGGGATTGCGCAGGAAATTACAAGTAAGCTTGCATCAATTAGAGAGATAAACGTTATCTCATCAAAGAGCGCAAAAAGATTTTTTGACTTAAAGATGAGTACAATGGAAATTAGCAGCGAGCTAGGCGCCAATTACATCCTTGAAGGAACGGTAGCATGGGCTAAGACAAATGGTAAGAAGAGCACTGTTAAAATAATTCCGGAACTTATCAGGGTTTCGGATAATACAATTGTCTGGTCTGATTCATACGATAAAGTCTTAGACGATATTTTTACGGTTCAGGATGAGATTGCCCAGAACGTTTCTGAAAAAATAGACGGCACATTAATCCCGGCAAAAAGCTCCAAAGCAGAATCTCCTACCGGGAATATGGGCGCGTACACTTATTATCTGAAGGGGCTGGATTATGAAAACCGCTGGTATGTATTCAAGGAGGACTTCGAGAAGA
>JAJYIL010000545.1 GCA_021790055.1 Bacteroidota bacterium | reverse complement strand
GATCTTAAAAAGATGCTGAACGAATTGATATTGGAATTTAAGCCGCTCGCAGATGAGAAGGAAATAAATCTTAGTTACAGGAATTCATGCAAGAATAACTTTATCTACGCGGATAAGTATACTCTTACACAGGCTTTTCAGAATATTATAGATAATGCCATCAAGTTTACTGTTAAGGGTTATGTTAAAGTAATAAGTGAGGAAACAGGCGAAGGAATTGCAGTTAAGATTACCGACACCGGAATAGGAATTTCAAAAGAATATTTACCTAAGCTCTTCCAGCCATTTACGCAGGAAGAAGTTGGTTATTCAAGGAAGTTTGACGGTAACGGACTTGGTCTTGCGCTAACAAAAAAATATTTGGAAATAAATAAAGCGGTTATTGCTGTTGACAGCATAAAAGGTAAAGGCACAACCTTTACAATTTTAATGAATCGGAATAATTCAAAGGAGGCAAAATGAATTCTTCAAACCCGGGGACTGATAAGCCCAAACTACTCGTAATTGAGGACGATTACGAGAACCAGAAACTAATAGAAACTTATCTTAAGCGTAAATTCATAATAAGTGTTTGCGATTCGGAATTGACATTTTATGAAAAGCTTAAGCAAGACAAATATGATATTTTTCTTGTTGATATTTCGCTGAGAGGGAAGAAGGACGGGCTTCAGCTTGTGAAAGAGCTGAGAGAATCTTCCGAATATGCAAATGCGCCGATTATTTGCATATCCGCTCACGTATTTCCTAAAGACCGTCAGAACGCCTTTAATGCAGGTGTAGATGAATTTCTGCCGCGCCCTATAAGGAATGAAGATATGTTAGCTTCGATTATAGAAGTATTTAGGAATAAAACTGGTAGATCCATTTAGTTCTAAATTTTTATATTGATTAATCTTTATTTTAGATTATATTACTCTTGAAAAATAAATGTTTGCGCCGAGGGTTTTCAAAGCTTAGTTTTTTCTAATCCGGAAGTGAAAAGAAATTTTTCTATTCATTCGTTTTGATACCCTCCTACACAGTCCATCGTTAAAAATGGAGTAGCCATGGAAACTATTTTTGATCATAACGTAACAGGGATCGAAATAGAAGTACTAAACTCTTTTATTCCAAACGCAGGGATAAAAACAAGGGAAAAGTATGCTGAAGGGATTAACAGCGATAAATTCAATTCCGACCTTTACCATCTCTATATGATTCGAGGGAAAGTGGACAAGGCTGAAGAATACCTTAATAAAATAAAAGATCCCGAATACAAATACATTTTATCGGCTTTTTAGAAAAACCACTTTAGAATGTTGGAAAGGAATAAAATTTGTAAATTCTATTCCTTTCTTTTTTTTTATACCGTTTGCCTGCAACGATATTTTATAATTGTAAATCCGCTTTCATCTGATCATACTGCTCTTTGGTTATCTCTCCTTTTGCGTAGCGCTTTTTAAGAATGTCCAGAGCGTTTTCCTGAGCAGAAGGTATATAGTTAGACGGATGGTCTCTGTTTATAATTTTAACCACAAGCCAGATGATTAAAATAACAAACAGGAGCCTGAATATTCCCCAGAAGAATATTCCATCCCAGAGGAAATCATGAAACATATTGTTCTCCCTTATAAAACTTGAAAAATAATTCGTTATTAAAGTACAAAGATAATTTCAAACTTACTATAAAATTGGGATGATCTAATCGCAGCAGCTTTTCGTGAACAAACGTTTGGTAATCCTTTTCCAGCCGGGAATAATTTCTTGATTTTTAATTCCGGCGGATGATAAAATCCTGGATATTTTTTTGCTGTCCAAGTTTTCCGTTTTAACCGTAAGGATTTTCCCCGGATCAGTTAAGTCGATGTTCCATTCGATTATTTCACTTGATTCATTTAGCTTAGCTTTTATCTTGTCAATTGATTCTTGGCTGTTTATATTGGTTGCAAACTTTATTGTTCTCATTGTTTCATCTTTTCATTAGGGAAATTGATTTGTCGGCTAAAAACAATTATAATTATACTATTCAAATTTAATAAAAAGATAAATTGAAAACCCTGAAGAAGACCATACTTTTGACGCTTGTTTTCAGTATTGCAATGGGAATGCTTGAAGCAATTGTTGTAGTTTATCTAAGACAAATTTACTATCCCTCCGGCTTTAAGTTTCCACTTGAAGTCATACCGGACTCAATATTAAGCGTTGAAGCACTTAGGGAGCTCTGCACACTCGTTATACTTGTGTCTATCGCTGTTATTGCAGGGAAGAATAAACTACAGTCATTCTCGTATTTTTTGTTTTGCTTTGCCGTATGGGATATTACTTATTACACCGGGTTAAAATTGATTTTAAATTGGCCCGCATCATTTTTTACATGGGACATACTGTTCTTAGTTCCATTTCCGTGGATCGGTCCTGTTGCGGCTCCAATCATTTCTTCGCTTTCAATGATAATTCTTTCGTTGACCCTTCTTTTTATCCAAAAAAGATTTGAAAGCTTCAAGGTTAAAATAATCGAATGGCTGATGATATATTTTGGCGCAGTTTTAATATTTATTTCATTCATCTGGGATTATATCTCTCTCCTGGTTTCGAAAAATCTTATAACAAAAATATTCTCGGCGGACAAATCAAGGCTTGAAAATCTAACCTTTAATTACGTTCCGGGATATTTTAATTGGGGGATTTTCATATTAGGTATTTTTGTAATCTATTTGGTAATATATTTGATCGTTAAAAGATATATACTATTCAAGAAGATGAGCTAATTATAGCAAAAGTTTATAAACCGAACATAGCTAAACCAAAAGTAATAAATTCAGTATAAAGATAAGAGTATGCAACATAGATTGCTTAATGCTATAATCTTTTCAATTTCTTTTGCATATCACTCAAATTTGCCAACGAATTCATGTACTGAAATTACTTCTTTATCCTACCTACCTTTATAAAATGGAT
>JAJYIL010000544.1 GCA_021790055.1 Bacteroidota bacterium | reverse complement strand
TCCGGCAAATGCAACCACTCTTCCGTTGGGAGAAAAAATCGGAAAGATAATTCTTCCCGAAAATTTATCATAAAGCCTGCCGTCGTTGCTTCTACCGATCAGTCCCAGTTCAACTGCTTTCTCAAGATCGAGCTTTTTCTCTACAGCGTAATTAACAAAATGTTCCCAGCCGGAGAATGCGTAGCCAAGTCCGAAAGCCCGCATGCTTTGCGGCTTAATTTTTCTTTTCTGGAAATAATCTCTTGCAATTTCTCCGTCGGGATGATTGAGCAGGTTATCCGAAAAGTATCTTGCTGCTTCGGTGTTGATGTCGTATAAAGCTTCCTGTATGCTTTGCTTTTCGGTAGTTTCAGCGCCTTCATACTCAATAGTTATTCCATATCTTTTGGCTACCTCTTCTATCGATTCGACAAAAGATATTTTTTCATAATCCATCAGAAACTTGAAGACGTTGCCTCCTGCATGGCAGCCAAAGCAGTGAAATATTTGTTTATCTTCGCTTACAGTAAATGACGGCGTCTTCTCTATGTGGAAGGGGCATAATCCTAAAAAATTCTTACCTCTTTTTCTTAGCTGAACAAACTCGGAAACTACATCTACGATGTTGGCGGCAGAACGGATTTCTTCGACTTTACTTTCTGGAATTCTCATAAGCTCTAAATAATTTAGCTATGCATCAATTTGACAATCAAATTTAATAAAAAAGGATTTAAGAAAATCGTGCACTGTCGATTTTGTCACCGGGATTTTCTTTCCATTATCTTATATTTACATGAAGTAAGCAACGAACAAAAAATAGTATTTTATTTCTTATTGAAGTTTTGGATTTTAGTAAGTTGTATTTTGCAATTTTTCTAATCTTACTCTAACTCGTATTCAGATTGAAGATGTGATTAAAATGCGAGTGAAAGATTAAACATAAAACGCGATTAGTAAGTAATTAAAATTTTGGAATAAAAAATTAGAAATGATAGAATCAATCGGCAAGATAAAAAGATACTGCAACAGCTTAACGCAGTATTCGCGCTACAAGACGCGTGAAGTGCTCGTTGGAGATATTCCATTAGGTGGAAATAATCCTATCCGTATTCAGTCCATGACTACAACCGATACGATGAATACAACTGCAACGGTTGAGCAAACGATTAGGATGGTTGAATCCGGGTGCGATTACGTAAGGATAACTGCGCCGAGTAAGCTTGAAGCGCTAAATCTTGAAAACATAAAGAAGGAATTAAGACGGCGCGGTTATAATGTTCCGTTAATCGCCGACATTCATTTTACGCCTAACGCCGCGGAAATTGCAGCAAGAATTGTAGAAAAGGTTAGAGTAAATCCCGGCAATTATATCGATAGAAAAAAATTTCAAACCATTGAATACACCGACGCCGAATACAATTCTGAAATAGAAAAGATAAGAGAGAGGTTTTCTCCGCTTGTAAGAATATGTAAAGAATACGGTACGGCGGTGAGGATTGGAACAAATCACGGCTCTCTTTCAGACCGCATAATGAGCCGCTACGGCGATACTCCGCTCGGTATGGTTGAGTCCGCATTGGAGTTTATCCGCATTTGTGAAGAGCTTGATTTTTACAGCATTGTCCTTTCAATGAAGGCAAGCAACACACGGGTAATGGTTCAAGCTTACCGTCTTCTAATTCAAAAGATGGAAGAAGAAGGAATGAATTATCCTCTGCATATCGGTGTAACGGAAGCCGGAGGAGGCGAAGACGGAAGAATCAAATCCGCAGTTGGAATAGGCGCTCTGCTTGAGGATGGAATCGGCGATACCGTTAGAGTTTCTTTAACCGAAGATCCGGAATTCGAAGCGCCGGTTGCAATTCAATTGGTCAACAGGTATAAAGGTAGGGAAAATCATCAGCACATAAAACCAATTGAAGATGTTCCTTATGATCCTTTCAATTACAATAGGAGACAGACTTTCGAAGTTACCGATATCGGAGGGAATAATGTTCCAAGAGTTGCGGCGGACTTTGGGAAAAAGGGAATTCAGAATTATTTCGAGCTTTCTTCTATCGGTTATTTTTATGATGCTGCTTCCGATAAATGGAATATGAGCGACGGTGCGGCTGATATTTTGTACCTCGGAACGAACACACTTCCTTTTACACAGCCAAACGGATTAAAAATTCTATATGACTATGACTTCTGGAATAAAGAATGCGATAGAAAAAACAGCTATCCTTTGCTTACTCAAGAAAATTATTTTAGCGAACACGAACGGTTTGAAGTATTATGCTTTGTCCGTTGTAAAATCGATGACTTAACGGATCAGTTCTTTCAACGTTTGAAAGAAGACAAAACTGCCGTACTTATCTTGGAAACAGACAACCTTCACGGAATGGCTGAGCAGAGGAAAGCATTCATCAATTTGATTGAAATGAAAATCCGGAATCCCGTTATTATAAAAAGGAGGTACAGCAATTTAAGTATTGATGAACTGAGGTTGTATTCCGCAACCGATTTTGGCGCATTGCTGGTCGATGGTTTCGGAGATGGCGTTTGGATTGATATGGAAGAACTTGCTGATGATTCTAAAGCTTCGGCTGGTAATGCTCTGATATGGAATTTTGTTAAAGATAGAGAAAGCAATGAGAGAATTTTAAACAGGATTTTATTCGGGATTCTGCAGGCAGCCAGGACAAGAGTTTCCAAAACGGAATATATTGCATGCCCGTCATGCGGAAGAACATTGTTCGATCTTCAGGAAACGACAGAAAAAATTCGCAAACGAACCGAACATTTGAAAGGTGTTAAAATAGCCGTAATGGGCTGCATAGTAAACGGACCTGGTGAAATGGCAGATGCAGATTACGGTTATGTGGGTTCCGGTGTAGGGAAAATTACTTTGTACCGCGGTATAGAGATTGTGCAACGAAATGTTCCTACTGCGGAGGCGGTTGATAGTTTGATCGAT
>JAJYIL010000543.1 GCA_021790055.1 Bacteroidota bacterium | reverse complement strand
GATTTCTGTTTGACTGAGTTTTGAAGATTACAGTCTTCTTTCTTTAGAAGAATTAATAACCAAAATTTAATATTTGAAATTGCAGTTTTATTTGTAACCTTCAAATTGAATTAGCATATTTGCCGGCAAAAAAATTATGAAAATATTAAAGTATCTAATATATCTGTCTCCGATAATTGCCTTTACTATAGCAATAACTGTTAGGCAGTTAAATGAAGGTGCGCTTGGTACCAGGAATAATCCGATAAAAATTTATTTTACCCCTTCTGTTGACGCTAATAGAATTTCTTTCAATGCGACGGCTTTGACTGATTATTTACATAACAAAACCGGATGGTATTTTACAACCGCTGTTCCCGCAAGCTACATTGCCGTTGTTGAAGCATTTGGGTCAGACAAATGCGATATTGCAGCTATCAACACCTTTTCTTATTTGATGGCTAATGCTAAATACGGAGCTGAGGCAAAGTTAAGAGTTGTCCGCGAAGGAAATCAAACAACTTACAAAGGTCAAATTATTACCCGATACGATTCCGGCATAAACACCCTCGCCGATCTTAATGGTAAAACTATGGCGTACGTAGATCCCTCTTCTACTTCAGGTTACCTTTTACCAAAATCATTGCTCGAAAGTAAAGGAATAAAACCCAGCGAAACAGTTTTTGCAATGCGCCATGATAACGTCGTTACTATGGTCTATCAACGCCAGGTTGACGCCGGCGCAACATATTACTCGCCCCCCGATTCAATTACCGGCGAAGTTATGGATGCCCGCGGAAGAGTCCTAAAACAATTCCCTGATGTTGTTCAAAAGGTTAAAATTATTGGCTTCACTCAAGATATCCCTAACGACCCATGGGTCTTTAGAAAAAGTATGAATGAAGATATGAAAGAAAAATTGATTAATGCTATACTTGATTTTGCTTCCACTAAAATAGGTAAAAAAACTTTGTTCGATATTTACGATATTACCGGGCTTATTAGAACTACAGATAGCGATTACGATGGCATCAGAGATCTTCTAAAACAGCAACATATTTCATTTGAAAAGTTGGTGAAGTAATGCTTTTAGAAATTCAAAATTTACATAAAATTTATAATAACGGTACTCACGCTCTTAAAGGTATAAGTTTTGGAGTTAATGAGGGCGAGTTCCTTGTTGTTATCGGTTTAAGCGGCTCCGGCAAGTCTACGCTTCTTCGCTGTATCAACCGCTTAATTGAACCTACCTCGGGTACTGTCCGTTTTCTCGGTAAAGATATTACCCACATCAAAGGAGAAGAGTTAAGAAAAATTAAAGCACAAATAGGTATGGTCTTTCAGCAATTTAACTTAATTAAAAGACGTTCGGTGCTTTCAAATGTACTTAACGGTAAGCTCGGATCTCTTAGTACTTTTGATACTATTCTTGAAAAATATTCCGATGAAGTTTATAAAGAAGCTTACAAATGTTTAGAGACCGTTGGAATAAGCGAAAAAGCAAAAGTTAGAGCTGATTCATTAAGCGGAGGACAACAGCAGCGTGTTGCTATTGCAAGAAGTTTAATGCAAAGCCCTAAGCTCCTCTTAGCTGATGAACCAGTTGCTTCGCTTGACCCGGCAACTTCAAATTCTGTTATGCAGTACTTTGAAAAAGTAAACAAGAAATTCGGAACCACTGTTATTTGCAACCTCCATTTCCTTAGTCTCGTTAGAAGATATGCAACCAGAGTTATTGCGCTTAAAGCAGGAGAAATAATTTATCAGGGCGCTCCTTCGGACATTAATGAAACCTGGTTTAGAACTATTTATGGCGAAGAAGCCGAAGAGGTAGAAATAAGATGATTTTAGATCCGGAACTTGAATTGCATCCGCAAAAATTAATTGCGAATAGGAAGAGGAAAGCTGATAAGTTTAATCTTTATAAAGCAATTTTTTTAGATATATTTTTTGTCTTCTACTTCATTCTTGTTGTTCAACGCGCTATCTATTATAAATTTATCCTGAATCTAAGCGACTTACCGTTTTCGTGGAATGAAATATTATCCATCTTTATCGGTAGCGTCATTATCGGAACTTTTTGGGCTTTATCCAAAACATCACTCTCATGCAAACTTTTAGGAATTGCAAAAGATAATAAAACAACAAAATGGACTGTGGAAATTTTTGGATGGTCGTTGTTTAATATTACGTTTATTGCAGGATGGATTGTTACAAAAATTTCAATTGTCGGGCTTTTTAGTAGTGAAGGAATTGCAGGCGCGGAAAGGCTCTTCGGAGCTATGTTCACACCTCAGTTCAGAATATTTGACGATGCTCTCTTCGCTATGATTGAAACTATTTATATTGCGTTAATTGCTACTTTAATCTCGATTCCACCCACTCTCGTCCTTAGTTTTTTTACAGCCAGAAATTTAATGAAAGATAATAAAATATCTTTTGCGGTTTATTATGTCTTGCGAATTATCTTGAACTTTATCCGGTCAATTGAACCACTTATCTGGGCAATTATATTTTCGGTATGGGTAGGCATTGGTCCTTTTGCCGGTATGATTGCGCTTCTTGTCCATACTATTGCATCTAATGCAAAGTTATACTCCGAGGCTATCGAAGGTATCGAACAAGGTCCGGTCGAAGCTATCTCGGCTACCGGCGCAAACAAAATTCAAGTTGTTTGGCATGGAGTAGTTCCACAAATCGTTCTGCCGTTTTTGTCTTTTACAATTTATCGTTGGGATATAAATGTTAGAATGGCAACTATTATCGGGCTTGTCGGCGGCGGCGGTATCGGAACTATGCTAATGCAATATCAAGGTTTAGCTCGATGGCGTGAAGTAGGTTTGATTATTATTATGATAGCTTTTGTAGTTTGGATTATGGATTATGTAAGCGCTAAAATTCGCGAAGCGATATATTAATTGTGTTTTAGTGTTGGGTATTGAATATTACTCCATCACTCCAATATTC
>JAJYIL010000542.1 GCA_021790055.1 Bacteroidota bacterium | reverse complement strand
GTAATAACGCAAAAGTTTACCTATTCGGTTCACGTACAAACGATAAAAAAAAAGGCGGCGATATTGACATATACATTGAAACAGAAATAAAGGAAAATGTCTTTGAGAAAAAAATTAAAATGCTTGGAGAACTACACAAAGCATTAGGCGAACAGAAGATTGATATTGTCATTAACAATTTTAGCTCCGATAAATACATCTTTAAAGTTGCAAGGGAAGAAGGCGTGCTTTTATGAGCTCAGGGAAAAAGAACAACAAAATTCTAAAAACTATTATTAGTGAATGTGAAAAACATTTATTAAGGATGAACAATGCTTATGAAAAGATTAGCCCTTCTTTGCCAATAACTCCTAAGAAAATCTTTAATCTAAGCGATGATGAGGTCGAACATATAGACCAATTTATTTTTAGATTTTCAAAATTGCAGGATGCAATAGGACAAAAACTTTTTAAGTCTGTACTTGATTCTTTAGGCGAAGACCTGTCAAACAAATCTGCAATAGATATTTTCAATAGGTTAGAGCAACTGGAAATAATAAAAGATTACGAAAATTGGAAAGAACTTAGAGATATTCGAAACGATGTAGATCATGAATATGAGGAAAATGAGAATGAAGCTGCTGAGAAAATAAATTTATTATTGAAGAAAAGAGTCGAACTGGAAAAATACTATAATGATATTTTGGCTTATCTTAAAGGTAGAAAGATTATTTAACACACTGCCAAATTACTCGTTGGAGTGTTGGAATAATGGAGGAATGGATCAGAAGAATCGAATTTACTCCATCGTTCCAATATTCCGGTTTAAGGCATTTGAAATTTCAATAATTTAGATAATTGAGCGTTGAATATTAAGCATTGAGAGTTGAGCATTCATTATTAATTTTCAATGCTCAATATTCAATTCTCAATGTTCAATATTCAAAGAGGCATAAACTAAACTGCAACGTGCGAGACGCTAAGTACGTTCGGATTGTCGTGCATCTGTTTAATCATATCTGTCGTTACCGGCGTTTTTAGTTTCATTGTGCAGCACGCAACAACGCCGCCGTCAAAGATAACGTTCTCAATCTCTTCTATATTAATATTCTTATCCCTGATAATGCTCATAATTGAGGCAAGCACTCCGGGCTTATCAAAATGTTTAACAACTAGCTGGTAGTGTGCATCTGCTATCTTTGCTCTATTGACCCAATGTGCAATCACTCCGCTTGTAGTAAAGTCTTTAATTATTCTAATAGTCTCGGCGGCTACGGCATTCTGCGCCTGTTCTGTTGAAGCGCCAATGTGGTGGGTAATGTAAACATTTTTTAATTCCTGGAGCGGGGATTTTATTTCTGCCGTTTTTTCTTCGGGCTCGCCTTTAAATACATCCATTGCCACGCGGATGTTCTTGGTTTTAACGGCTTCTATCAGTGCATCCTGATCGATGATATCTGCGCGGGCAGTATTAATTAGGAGAGAATTCGGCTTCATGTATCCAAACATTTCTTTGTTGAATAATCCTTTTGTTTCTTTAGTTGCAGGAAGATGAATAGTAACGACATCACATAAAGGAAGCAATTGGCTCATTTCCGAAAAATCTTTTATCATTACCCCTTCTATTCTGGAAATGTCTTTACCGTAAACATTCATGCCTAAAGCTAAAGCACGCTTGGCAACTTCCTTACCGATATTGCCGACACCAATAATACCGAGAGTCTTTCCGAATAGTCCTTCTGCTTTGGAATACTCACCCTTGTTCCATTTACCGTTGCGGAAATCGATAACATTATCCGGGATGCGGCGGTCGAGTGAAATCATTAAGCCGATGGCTAACTCTGCAACCGCAATAGAATTCATGCCGGGACAGTTGGCAACATATATACCCTTCTGGTTTGCCGAGGGAATCTCTATATTGTTTACTCCAGCGCCGGCGCGTATAATCAAGTTTAATTTCTTGCTTGATTTGATCGTTTCCGAATTAACGATGGTTGAGCGCACTACCAGAATATCTGCTTCCTTAGCAGCTTCGGGTAAATCTTTTTCTCCAAGCTTCGGCTGGTAATCAACTTCAAGTTCCATTTCCTTAAGCTGGTTAATATAAAGCTCAGGAAATTTATCTGCGATTAATACTTTTACTTTCATATTTATACCTCAATAAAGTTTTACATTTCTTATCTCTGTGGCTCTTTGTGCAAACTTTGTGGTTCTCTGTGTAACAGAAAAAGGAGGAACACAGAGTTCGCGGAGAACCTCGGAGAACCACAAAGGATTATTTTCTCAACATCGGAATTTTTATCTTATGCAACTTTGCATTTGCAACAGCCTGCTCATAACCGGCGTCAGCATGCCGGACAATTCCAAGTCCCGGATCGTAAGTTAAAACTCTTTCAAGTCTTTTTTCTGCTTCCTTCGTTCCATCAGCTACGATAACCATACCGGCGTGGATTGAATTTCCAATTCCAACTCCGCCGCCATGATGGACCGAGACCCAGCTTGCCCCGCCGATGGTATTTAGCAGAGCATTCAGTATTGGCCAATCAGCAATCGCATCGCTCCCGTCTTTCATTCCTTCGGTTTCTCTATTTGGTGAAGCAACAGAACCGCAGTCAAGATGATCTCTTCCAATAACAATTGGAGCGCTTACTTTTCCGGAAGATACAAGGCCGTTAAAGATTTTTCCCATCTTTGCGCGCTCACCATAACCAAGCCAGCAAATTCTTGATGGAAGCCCCTGAAAATGAACTTTCTTTTGTGCAAGTTCTATCCAGGTAATTAAAGATTTATTTTCGGGAAATGCTTTTTTAACCGCTTCATCAGTTGTATAGATATCCTGCGGATTACCGGAAAGGGCAGCCCATCTAAACGGACCTTTGCCTTCGCAGAAAAGCGGGCGGATAAACTCAGGCACGAACCCCGGGATATCGAAAGCATTTTCAACTCCGTTGCTCTTCGCTTCTCCGCGAATGTTA
>JAJYIL010000541.1 GCA_021790055.1 Bacteroidota bacterium | reverse complement strand
ATCATTACTTCTATTTTCATTTCAAACGGGTGTAAGTCGGAAATGCAGATTACAAGCCCCGGCAGCACTCCAAGCGGAACGACTGCAAAGACCAGCATTATCAGCGGGCAGGTTATAAACAGCGTTACAGGAATTCCGGTTGACAGCGCTTTTGTTCAAGTTATCGGAACTTCGATTTATCAATCAGCCTTAACAAATTCACAGGGAAAATACTCCGTATCAGTTTCGCTTTCTTCAAATACAGATCTTGTTATTTTCGTTTCAAAATCAGGATTCATTCAAGACACTTCTGCTATTTCGGTAACCTATGGAGTGGATTATTCCGTTGCGCTTATTTCATTAAACTCTTCTACCGGTACACAGAAGCCTTCAGGTAATCCGGTTAGCATCTATTTGCTTAGTCAATCCACTCCGAACATTGGTGTACAAGGTAGTGGATCTGTTGAAACTGCAACATTGACTTTTGTTGCTGTAGATTCTTCCGGTACTCCAATTGATCTTGACCATTCGGTAAGCGTATCATTTTCATTTGGCGCCCATCCAAATGGAGGAGAAATATTGACTCCGCCTAATGTAGCAACAAATGCTCAAGGACTGGCTTCCGTCAATATAACTAGCGGTACTAAAGCCGGTGTCATTCAGGTTTATGCTTCCATAGTCGAAGACGGAAAAACAATATTTTCTCAGCCAGTTGCACTTGCAATTTACGGAGGACTACCGGATTATAATCATTTCAGTATTTCATCAATGAAAAAGAATTTTCCTGATCCTACAGGAGTAGACTCTACTGCACAAGACGTTTGGCAAGATTACCCGGGAGTAATTACATTATTTGTTGGCGATAAATATGCTAATCCAGTTCGTCCTCAAACGACTGTTTATTTAACTTCCACTGGCGGTTATATACAACCATCGATTCTAACTAATCAAATGGGAACAGCTGTTGCTGATTTAGTTGTAGCTAATCCATATCCTGTTGATCCGGTACGAGGACCTGGTTACGCTGTTATTACAGCAAGTACTGCGGATGAGAATAAACAAATGATCAGCAGAAGCGTTGTAGTATATTTCTCAGGTGTTACCTTATTAACAAATGTTTCTCCTACAAGTTTTAATATTCCCAATGGAGGTTCGCAAAACTTTACCTATGATGTAAGTGATAAATACGGAAATCCGCTATCTTCTGGAACAAATATATCAGTAGCTGTACAAGGCGTAAATGTTGCCTCCCAAGGAGATGTTCAAGTAAGTTTACCCGATACCCAAGACAAAGCCTGGACACACTTTCAGTTTACCGTTTACGATACAAATGATACTTTAGACGTGGCTAATCCTTGTCAGATTACTATAACTGTAACAAGCCCGAATGGAAATCCTGCACCGCAAACTATTACTGGTACATCGCATTGATTCAATAAAAATAAAGATAGGAAAATTAATCTTTAAACTTAATTGATAAATATAGGCTTGCAAAAATGAAATTGGTCAAAAAATATTTACCTTTTGCTGTTGGTATTTTTATCCTTGGAGGCGCCTTTTATCCTTTTCATATCAGCTATGAATGGATAGGCTTAGTAATATTGTTTTTAATAATAATTTTGCTTTTTGAGCTTATCGAAGAAACCAGAGTGAAAAGAATTAAAAGATGGAATTTGAGTGTTCCCGGATTACTCTCTCATAGTCTTAAGTTTATTCTTTTTTTTGGCTTACCGGTTGCTGTAATTATTATTTATCTTATTCATGACAAAGCCCAATTAATATATTCCATTCTCTTTATCCTGGTACCATTAATATTAATATTTGGGTGGATAGGATATTTAGATTGGCAATACTGTAATAAACTTTATCTTCAAGAAAAATATAAAATTAATGCCAGATAAGAATCTAGAAATAGACAATTCAATATTTGAAAAATATCTAAAGATTCTAAATGTTCCGGTAGTTAAGCCTGATAAAGACACGCTGAAGCAGCTTAGCAACAGCCATTTAACGCTGATTCCCTTCGAGAACATTTCGAAAATCTATTACAACAAAAAGTTTGGGCTGAATTATATACCATCAGTTGAGCAGTACATTACAGGAACAGCAGCTTGATTCACGGATGTGCCGTTAATCCCCATGCAAGAACTTTATCCGAATTCGAATCGGTAATAAAAGATTCGTACAATGAAAAATCTACTTTTATGAATTCGGTTATGTTAGTAAAGTACGGGAAAAATTCTTCCAAAGTAATTCACAACTTTTCTTCCATTGAATTTCAATATAATTCTTATCAGAAAAGAAAGCTTCAAGATAAAGATGAGCTTGCGATGGAGATAGAAAATATTTTCGGAATACCGGTGGAGATAACTAAAGAATCTTTAAGCTACCTTTCAGAATACTTTGATGTATGGAATTGAAGAAGTCTAAAATGAAATTTTCAAATCAAAATTGATTTAATTTCTCATATCCAAATTAAGAAGAAATAATAAACAGCCGTATTTAATATAGTAAGAGGGATCCCGATGCGGGCAAATTCCCAGAAAGTAATTGTCTCTCTTTTTTTCTTTTCAGCATTCTGAATAATAATTATGTTGCTTGCTGCTCCTAGGATGAAAAGGTTTCCTGCGATAGTACTGCCTGCAGCAAGAGCAATCATCCCTGTTTGCGAAACTCCATAATGAATAAGCAAAGGCAGATACAACGCAACAAGCGGTACATTTGATATAAGCTGGCTTAGCAAAACGCTTACAATCAAAATTAAGATTTCTGAGGTGATATCTAAATGTAAATTCTTTATAAATAACTGAAAGAAACCTGTATCCCAAACACTCTGCATAAGCACAAACATAGCGGCAAAAAATATAAGCGTATGCCAATCTATCTTTTTGATTATTTCAAACCTTCTTTTACTTAAAAAAATAACGGGTGCAGCAGAGAGTAATGCAATATAAGTCAGCTTAAGCTGTTCTTCTT
>JAJYIL010000540.1 GCA_021790055.1 Bacteroidota bacterium | reverse complement strand
TGATGAAAATAGGACGCACAATATTTCTTAAGCATTTGTTTCTCCAAGGTAGATATGAAAAAGACAATTACAATTTTTGGAAGTTCATTGCCAAAACCCGGCGAAAAAGAATATGAAGACGCTTACAACCTCGGAAGGCTCTTAGCATTAAAAGGATTTAACATCTGCACAGGCGGTTACCAGGGGATAATGGACGCTGCTTCAAAAGGCGCAAGTGAAAACGGCGCTGGAGCAATCGGCATAACAGTTGATCTTTGGGGCTCCACGCCGAGCAAATATTTAACTAAGGAAATTCAGTGCAAGAATTTATTCGAACGAATTACAAAGCTAATTGAAACGGGCGATGGTTATGTTATCCTTCAAGGCGGAACAGGAACTCTTTTGGAGCTTGCAGCAGTTTGGGAGTTGATGAATAAAAATCTTTTAAAGACGAAACCGTTAGCATGTCATTCACAGATGTGGAAAGATATCGTTGGAATAATGGAAAGACAAATTGAGCATGAAGGAAGAAAAACCGGCTTGATTAACTGCTTTTATGGCATTAACCAAATTGTCGATTTTCTAAATAGCGCCTTGAATGAAGCTGGTTAAATATTTATAAAACTAAGAATAATCTCTAATTCAAAAAATCTTTTACAGCATTATAAACTATATCCACATCCAATTCTTTAATGCACTTGAATTTCACATCGTTCCTATAGCAAATTAGAGGGCGTGGAGAATAAAAGAAGCACGGTGAGCAGTCAAGGTTAAGTGAAACAATTTTGTATTCCGTATTCCAGGGATGGATGTAATATGTGTTTGTCGGACCGATGATTGCTACGACTTTTCTTTTCATAGCGGAAGCAACATGCATCATACTGGAATCATTGGTAACAAAAACATCGCAGCGCTTTACGATGGCAGCGCTTTCAGGCAAATTTTTTGTCTCAACCGGAATTGCATCCGGTGATTTAATCGATTTTATAATTGACTGTTTAAGCTCATTTTCTTCAGGTCCGCCGAAGATTAAAATCTTTGCTTTGTGCTTTTCAATTAATCTTTTACCAAGCTCACTGAACTTTTCCGGCTCCCATCTTCTTTTGATATGATTCTTCAAAGTTGCGCAGCCCGGATGAAAGCCGATTACTGTTTCATTATCATTGATTCCATTCAACTTCAAAAACTCTGAAGCGAAATATTCATCATAACTGATAAGAGGAAAACATAAGTCAGGTTTTACATTGAAATTCTTTCCAAGGAGTTCTTCTACCAATTTAATATTTGTCTCAACATTATGAACCGAGTCATCTTCTGTTATGGTAACATTATTTAAGAATCCAAACTCCTTAGAATTCATTCTTAAATAACTTACACCAACCCGCTTTGAAGCGCCTATTAAAAAGTTAATTAGGTTATATTCTTTCCTGTTAGAGGGATAAACATTTATCGATGCATCATATTTTTTTCTTAAGCCTAAAATGAATTTTAACGACTGAATCTTACTTCCATTTAAGAAATCAAAAAAGATTACTTTGTTGATGTCCGGATTCCGCTCGTACATATCTTTGGCGCTTCTAAACATCACAAGCGCATCTATTTCAGTATCCGGCAAAGAAGTACGAAGAAGTCTTAATGCCGGAGTAAACATTAAGGCATCGCCAATGCCGGATAAGGCTAATATTAAAATTTTCATTCAAAGATTATATTTTGTTGCGGAAATTTAGATAAAACTCCCCATATTTCTAATTGGTCAAGTAGCTAAGCCAGATAATTAGGGGCACAAAAAGATGTCGGAAGTCGTAGATCAGAATCTGAACTTGGATTTCCCATTACTGATCTCACCTAATTTCCCGTTTTACCTGGATTTTTACTACAAACTGACTACAATCTTTATTATAATAAATTATAGAATGTCTTTTTTCTTAAAGAAAGAATCGTATTTATGCTTGTCAACCGGTTCATAATATTTTTCATATAACTCTTCAAGGCGTCGTAGGGTCACCGAATCGAACTCTTCCTCATCTTTGTGCATTTTTACATACATTTTGTAATCATCGAGCTCTTTCCGGTCAAACTTTTTTTCGTACTTTCTTAGCTCATCCAAATATTTCTGTTGATCTCTGTAAGACATCTCATACTCCGTCAGTTAATTCGTATTAAAATCTTCTTATCTGCCGATTATGTCGCTTAAGATCTAAAATCTATTTACGATATTCAACCTCTCAAAGATAAATAAACTTTAATTAAAAGTGTACACTGGTTTTGTGTGCAGCCGTTAAACTCCCGCGAATTAAGAATTTCAATTATCTGGGATTTATCATAATTTTTAAATACAAGTTTCAAATATATAATATCAAAGGTTATTTTAATTGAAAATAAGCAAAGTGAATACGCCGCTCGTATCCGTAATTCTAACTGTATTCAACAGGGAAAATTATTTAAAACGAAGTATTAATTCGCTTCTTAATCAATCATTTAGCAACTGGGAACTTATTGCAATTGACGATGGCAGTAAGGATGGTTCTCTTGAAATCCTTCAGGGATATGCTTTGCAAAACAGGAAGATAAAAGTACTTAAGCAAAAAAACATGGGGCTGCCCTTGAGTCGCAACCGGGGCATAAAAGCCGCCGCCGGTAGATACATAACTTTTTTGGACAGCGACGATGAGTACGAAAAAGACCATTTGGAGAAAAGAGCCGAGTTCCTTGAGAAAAATCCCGGAATAGATTTATTGCACGGCGGCGTAAATATTATCGGAGATGAATATGTTAAAGATAAAGATAATCCAGAAAGATTTATTCATCTTTCGGAATGCACAATCGGCGCAACCTTTTTCGGCAAGCGGGAAGTTTTTACAAAGCTCGACGGTTTTAAAAACCTTGAATACAGTGAAGACTCCGAGTTTATGGAACGAGCAAAACAGCGCTTCAATGTGAGAAAAGTCGAATATAAAACTTACAAATATCACCGCGAT
>JAJYIL010000539.1 GCA_021790055.1 Bacteroidota bacterium | reverse complement strand
TCTTTAAATAAACATCAAGCGTCCTTCTTATTCATCCAGAACGGAGAAACTATAAACCAGATCAGCGTACCTATTAACATCAAAAATTTATCTGTGTCAAGAGTAATAATATTATTAAAGACAAAGAACGATGGCAATACTGTCAACACTAATCCGGCAAATGATATCACTTTAAGCAGCAACTTCAACTTCATTCCCTGCCTTTCTTTTAACTGTTAATCTTTGCATTACTATACTACTGAGGATATATATAAAAGATGCTAAAAACCAGCCAGGCAATCCTAAAAAGAAAATCTCCATTCCAAACAACAAATTGATAAATAAGCACAGTAATAATGTTAATACCCACGTAATCATTGCAGCATAATTTATCGATTTATTAAAATATTCGGCAAAGTTGGATTTCAAATTTAGCCTTGGAAGTATGTAAACATCCATCATTATTATCGCGCCCATCGGCATTAATAATAATCCGTAAAGGGCGACAAACTCGAGCAGCTTCATAACCAAGGCAGGGAATATTGCCGCAACACTGGTTATCAATCCGACAATCATTGTAACTCTCCATGTCTTCCACGTAGGCTTAATTGCCTGTAGCGCCAAACCAGCTCTGTAAATAGTCGGATTAGCAGTTGTCCATCCAGCCATAATTACACAGAAGGCACCGGCAATTCCGGCAGCACCGTATGCCACCGGTCCGGGAGAAAATTGAGTAATATTATGTGTGGACTGCAAGAATACGGCATATAAAATACCGGAAGCTATCCAGGCAAGGTAATGTCCAACATATATTCCCGAAGCGGGAGAAAAGCCGTGATACCATTTTTTTGCATAACGCAGAATTGATAAGTCTGCCATGCCGATGTGCATAGCCATATTTACAAACCATGCAAAAAACATTACATGCCAAAAGGTAAATTGGCTTTGTCCCGGTAACGCTTTGCCTACCCAGATTTTTGTCTTTGCAATTTCCCAGAAATTAGAGAAAGATGTTACACCTAATTTCGGCAGAACAGCTACGGCAGCTGCTATAAATACAAGTATCATCCAGGGCGCTGCAACGTTTGCAAATTTTGCAACCTGGTTATAACCGAACATCGCAACGACGGTTGTTCCTATTCCAACTAATAGCACTATAGCAATCCATTCAATGCTATTCGGAAGCCATTGATCCAATGAAGGCATGCCAAGATGAAACGGTATTCCGACTGCCGTTGCAGAGACGGCAGTCATAGAGCCTGCTAAGAAACAAAACATTAATGCGTTTACAAAATTATAAACGGCAGTTAATTTTATCCCGCATATTTTCTCAAGCATATAATATAAGGTATATCTGAATTTTGTTGCTATCGGAGCGCAAATGAACGCCCAGCTTAATACCGCAAGTAAATCACCAACTAACAATCCGAATATTAAGCCGCTCGCTGTTACACCGTGAGCCACAAACAAAGGACCGATAACAAACTCTGTCCCAGCCGTATGTTCTCCGATGTACATCCCGATGAAGCTTCCCCATCCTTTCCATTGAGATTCCGGCACAGGCACCTGTTCGTATTCTTCAACAGAATTTAAATGACTTAGTAATTTTTCTTTGAACATTCAATTTCCTTAAACTATTAAAAATAAGCTTGGCAGGATGAAACGAAAATGTTGAGAGAATCAATCACACTGCAATTGCTTTCTCTACCGCTTTTGGAGACTCGTCTTTTTGTAGATAATTCTCGATTCTTTCCTTTTCTATCCTCTCTTGATACCCGCTTTCGTGATATGTCATAACCGGGTCCGGCGGCAATTTCTTATTTAGCCTTGCCTTGGCAACAATAGGTCTAACATCGGCATTCATTATAGCATTATTAAAAGTACGATTCGCTAAGATTATTTCATCATTGGATTGATATCTGGAAAGCAAGCCTTTATCAACCAGCATCGCTTTTGCAAGTGATAATTGCAGAGAGTCGATTGAATGAAGAATAGCCGGTATCCTTTTTTCTCTACTGCTTGCTTGGTCGATCATCAATGCCCAATTATTCTTCCCAAGTATTCCGCCGCCTGCAACAAGCTCATAAAATATTCTTGCCATCTCGGGATTCGGCTCCACGGCATGGTCGTCATCCGCAGCATAACGGGTATTAAAATGGAAGCCGCCGTACATTCCCTCATTTAAAAGCCTTGCCAATATTTGCTCAACATTTGTCGAATGATGGTGATGCCCCATATCAATAAGGACACCTCCGTACTCACCGAGTTCTTTTGCAATTAAGTACGAGCTGCCCCAGTCCGATATAACGGTGCTGTATGTCCCAGGCTCAAATACTTTATATTCTACTAAAGCTTTGACCTTGTTTTCGGCATTCGCATTAATCTTTCTAATGGCAGCAGCAATTTCCTTTATTGATCGCTTTGTTCTTTCATAGGCTTTCCTTAATTCCACCTGACCGGGGTAATCTGAGCCGTCGGGCACCCACACAGCAATAATTCCATTTGATAATTCACTTGCAATCTTTGCCGATAGGATTGTCTGCTCAATATATCTCTCACGGATTTTTTCCTCTTCTGCAGAAAGGCTTCCGCGATGGGAACCTTCTAAAAAATATGTAGGATTTATCGAGCCTAATTTTAATTTTCGCTTCATGGCTTCATTCGCAACTTGCTTTGCAATCTCAAATGAGCCTGTTAAACCGTCGTTTGAGTAGTCCCACAATATATGTGTAGCCACTCCATCAACTGCGCCTGTAAGCTTGTCTATAAATGCAGCATCATCTAATTTTTCTTTTATGTCTCTCGCAAATCCCGGGGGCGTATAATTGCCGAACCTTCCTCCGCCGAATTTACCGAAGACCCAGCTTGGAATTTCTATTTTAAAATTTTCTAATGCCTCGATCGCCTTATTGATCCGCTCTTCACTAAATTCTTCAATAAGAGATGAGAGACCATATTCTAATTGTTTTTCAGTCATAA
>JAJYIL010000538.1 GCA_021790055.1 Bacteroidota bacterium | reverse complement strand
CCTTCTTATTGATATGCCCGGGCTTGACAATTACTCCAACCGTATTTGCATTTATATTTAAAGCGCTAAGGTAAGGCACATCAGTCGAGGGATCGTCATCCCACATCCAGCCTTTGCCCCAGAACAGCGAATCCATCATTGAAATGTCGCCGTAAAGATTGCCGGTAATCTTTTTTAAACCTAATGATTTAATATTTAGCGCAATTAAATCTAAATCTTGAATAGAAAAATCCGGATCGCATCCGCCGACTATATAAATATTTCCGCGCAAAACTCCGTTTTTAATTTTACCTGAAAACAGAGCAGAAGTTTTAAAGTTATAGCCCGGTTCAAGATATTTTAACCCCGCAACGGTGGTTAATATTTTTAAATTTGATGCCGGACGAAATAAAAGCTTTTCATTTCTTCTGTACAATTCCTCTTTTACAGTCAAATCATAAATGTCTATCCCCATCAAAGTTGATTCAAATCTCTTCCCGGCAAGGATTGAATCAATTCCGCATTTAACTGTACTTAGGTTTGCTTGAGGATAAGCTTGAAAGAAATAGAATGATAAAAGAACAGGTAATAATAGCTTCATATCTTTTCAGAAGCACTGTCTTACTCTAAACTCCGCACCGATTTTTTCTTCAACTACTTTTCTTGCGCGCTCAATATTTATTTCTTCCATCGCGATTACTGTCATAACAACTTTCTCGGTATAATTTTTTGCTTCTTTGGCAAAGTTGATCATGTCGTTGAATGAATCCGTTCCGAGCCCAACCATCTCGGAGTATTGTCTCGGATCAGCCGAGTTAAAGCTTATTGAGACAACGTCGATTAAGCCGCTTAACTCAGGCACAATATCTCTTTTATTTATTAGGCAGCCGTGCCCGTTGGTTATCAATCTTGTTCTTCCCTCATTTTCTTTTACGTACCTTGCAACCTTCTTTACTACATCCCACCGGATTGTCGGTTCGCCGTAGCCGCAGAAAACAATTTCTTTATACTGTTTCGGATCACCAATTTCTTTAATATAAACTTCTGCTTCCGGTTCTTCGCTTTTCGCCATGCTTAGGTTATAACCGCTTATTACCGCATCGCCCTTCCTATCGCAGAACTCGCACTTTGCATCGCACCGGTTGGTAACATTAACATAAAGCGCATCTCCTATTTTGTAAGTAAAGCTTGTTCCCGGCTTTGAACCGATGTCGAACATTCTAAAAACATTATAGGAAGTTACGCGCGCAACATCCTCAATTCTTAAATGATGAATCTCGGCAATTTTCCCCGCGACAATTTTAACAAAGGAAGGCTCGTTCGTTTTACCGCGGTGAGGCTCCGGCGTCATGAAGGGCGAATCGGTTTCGAGCATTATGCTTTCAAGGCTTAATTTAGATACCACTTCGCGAAGCTGATCCGATTTCTTGAAAGTAATATTCCCGGTAAAAGATACGAAGTGATTTAATTTTATAAGCTCCCTCGCTTGTTCAAACGTTCCGTTGAAGCAGTGGAATTGAGCTTTCAATCCGGTGTTCTTGTAAGAACGGATTATCGACATCATGTCTTCGTCCGATTCGCGGTTATGGATGATAACAGGCTTTTTAATTTTTAATGCAAGATCAAGCTGGGCTTTTAATGCCTCGATCTGCTTTTCCCTTGGAGAAAAGTCATAATAATAATCTAGACCGATTTCACCGATACCGACAACTTTTGGGTGAAATGCCAGCTTTTCAATCTTATCGATAAAAGAATTATCCCAGTCTTTGGTCTCATGCGGATGAATTCCAACAGCACCGTAAACGAAATCATATTTTTCAATGAGCTCAATAACCCGGTTGGAAGTCTCAAGGTCGGTTGCGGGGACAATAATATAATCAATACCTGACTGCTTTGCTCTTTCGATAACAGCATCCAGGTCTTCATTAAAATTTGGATAAAACAAATGCGCGTGCGTATCTATAAACATGTTTGATTCTTTCTCCCCTACTTAATCAGTCGGGTCAATTTATTACACTATTAAAAGGTACTTTTAGTTTTTCTTTTTTGCATGGAAATAATCTCAACAAGTGAACGCAATGCATGATTAACTGATTCATGATCGGGAAAATATTTAGCTATATCCGGTTCAATAACTACAACATTTGTCCCTTCTTCATATTTATTTGAATATTTCCCTTGCACAACATTGCTGAAATCATATTCATCTAACATATCCTGATCTTTTTGCATTTTCTTCATATTGTGATTTTTCATTTTTCTTAGCTTTCCCTGAACTTATAATTCTTATTCTATCTTTTCTCTCTGTATAAACAACAAGAAGTAAGCAATTCCTTCATGAACTTCCAATGATGACAAATCTATCTTCAAAATCAGAATGATGAGGATCATAAATTGTCAATGACTTTACATCCTTAAATACAGTACTAGCCTCATCAAATGAAACTTTGTGAATTTTAATCTTCTTTTTTGCTTTCTCTTTATCCCATTCAAACAGAAGCATTCAATTACTCTTTAGTCATTCCTAATTTAATAAGAGTGGCAAACTATTTCAAGAATAACTATTCTTAATGTAATCAATCAAAGATAATTAAAATATGAAATTGTGCTTTTAATCGAAATCTTTTCCCTAATCTGAATCGAGTGATGCCTCTCCTCCGTAAATCCGAGTAAAATTATGATTAAGAGTAAGACCTCCGGGGCAAGGTTGAACTCTCAGAATAAAAATTCTGTACTAAGTGAATAATTCCTAATCGGTGCAAGGTTGGCGAACAACTCAACATAATTATAATTGAATACATTATTCACATTGAAAAATAATCTTGCCGGAATTCCAAGATGAATTAAGTTATATGAGGCTCTTAAATCAAGCACTTGGATATCCACTCTCTTTGCGCCATCGACAATATTGACAATACGTATGAAATCAAAATCCATTTGCTCAACTTTGCTTGAGTAACGGAAATCAGCGCCAAGATCA
>JAJYIL010000537.1 GCA_021790055.1 Bacteroidota bacterium | reverse complement strand
TTTAGCGCAATTTCTTTTATCCTTATGCTTGGAGTATTGGTTATTCCTTTTTTCTTATCGAGCATTTATTTGAAGATAATTTTTAGTGCTATTCTTCTTCTCCTTTTTATGATAATAGCATGGAGATATTTCCTTTCAACAGAGGAAAAATTATTTGTAGCTTCTAAATATAAACTTGTATACGGACTAATTATAACAAAATGAAATACTTGCCAGATATAAAGAATATTTACTATTTTTTTTGTTTGTGGATATTTCTCTTGATACTAAACGGCTGTAAAGACAATCCCGTTGAAAATATTATAAAGCCTAAGACAATTAAAAAAGTAACGACAAGTCCAGATGATTATTCCGAATATTTTTATACAAGCGGTCTTCTGACAAATAAAGGGATAATTTCGAGTGCAAAATTAAGTTATAATATTACTCTCAGTTACGATAAATTTTCGAGATTGATAAAAAAAGAAGAAGTCTCATTCAATACTGGCATACCGGTTCATTCATATACAACCTATGAATACGGCAGCTTATATAAATTGCAGAGAAGCAGTTACTTTGCACAATCTGCCGGCGGCAATTATGAATTGAGAAGCTATACAACATACAAATATGATAACGACAACTTAACAAGATATCAAACTTACGACGGCACTACTAATGAATTAATGACTTATGATGAATTTAAATATAACTCTTCGGGAAACATTATAGGACACAAGCAACATAATGGTAATGATGATTTAAAACTAAATGAAACGTTTGAATATGACGGCAAACCTAACGCGTTGAATTCGGATTTATCTATCTTATCCGCCGCCAGTATAAGCAAGAACAATATAATTAAAAGTACTTTTACAAATTACAATACATTCCCTCCCGGTTTAGGTACGACACAAAATTCCTACAGCTATAATAATGAGGATTACCCTGAAGCATGTATTTCAGTTTATGAAATTAGCTGGAAAGGAATTACAAGCCGGAGTACGATAAATTATAAATATGAGTACAATTGAAATGTCTAAAGTTGCCGCAGTGGTAATTTTATATAATCCTGTACCGGATGTATTAGAAAAGCTGGACACTTACCGGGAGCAGGTAAAAAAGACTTATCTTGTTGACAATTCCGAAGCTCCTTCCCAAATATTATTTAGAGAGAAAATAAAACAAATAGCTAATGTGGAATATATTTGTAATAATTCAAATTTGGGTATTGCCGGCGCATTAAATATCGGAGCTAAAAGAGCTTTATCCGAAGGCTTTGAGTATATCTTAACCATGGATCAGGATGGAAAAGCCTCTCCCGGTATGGTTCAGAAGCTGCTTAAAATTATGCGCGCCTCTGATAATATTGGAATTACAGCTCCTGAACATTTAGATATAGATCTCCATAATAAACCAACAGATATAAAAACATATGAAATAATTTATACAATGACCAACGGTAACTTGTTAAGTCTACAAGCATATAAAAATATTGGGGGATTTTTGGATGAACTTTTTATTGACCATGTCGATCATGAATTTTGTTTAAGGCTTAACAAGAACGGCTATAAGGTAATTAAGACAAATGAAACTTTTGTTTATCATAAATTGGGAAAGGCGGTGAAGAAAAAAATTTTTAACATTAATTTTTATCCCACATTTCATCCCCCGATCAGACTGTATTATAGAACTAGGAACAGATTTTATATTGATAACCTTTATAGAAAAACTTTCCCGGGCTACGTTAGGGAGGACCGTAGAAATATGATCCGTGAGTTTTTAGATATAATTATATGTGAAAAGAATTTGTGGAAGAAATTCAAGATGATCCTTTTAGGCTACATACATTTTAAGAAAAAAATATTTGGTAAATTTGAAGATGCAGCCCGGAGATAATTATATAGCCTATAATATAGACGACGTCGCCGGGATAGTAGCTTTATTTAACCCGGAAGAAAGCGTAGTTGAAAATATTTTTTCCTATCTGAATCAAGTTAAATTCTTGATCATTGTCGATAATTCCGAAATGTCTTCTTCTTTTATAAATGATTTTGTTGCGCTCAATAAAGATAAAATGGAGTATATTTATAATGGGGAAAATTTAGGCGTTGCTGCTGCTTTAAATATCGGTGCACAAAAAGCTATTGTTAGGGGGTATTCGTTTTTGTTAACTATGGATCAGGACAGCAAGGCGCCGCCTGGTATGGTTGGTTCTTTGCTTGGACTATTTCAAACCGGGGAGAATATTGGGATAGCGTCTCCACTGCACTCAAATAAATACGGTACCCATCTCAAAAACCGGGACGATTACCAGCAGGCATATAGTGTAATGACTTCGGGGAACCTGATGTCGCTGGAAGCTTATAAATTAACCGGAGGATTTTGTGAAGATTTTTTCATCGATTACGTAGACATAGAATATTGCTTCAGATTGAATAACAACAAGTTTAAGATAATACAATTAAACACAATGATATTAAATCATAACGAAGCTAACCTTTCCGAGAAAAAATTTCTTTTTAAAAAATATTATCCTCAAAATCATTCTCCGTTTAGGATGTATTACAAGACCAGAAATATTCTTCTGCTAAGGCATAAATTTAAATTGCTAAATCCCGTTCAATTAAAGCATGAGTATAATTTATATATTAGAACAATTGTGAAAATTATTTTATTTGAAAAGCAGAAGCTTAAAAAGTTAAAGATGTGCTTATTAGGATTTTTAGGCTATCTTAAAGGCGAAAAAGGCAGAAAGTTCTGAACGGTAAAGGTAAAAGAAATTTGGAGCGTAATTTGGATCTCTCAATTATAATCGTTAACTATAATTTAGCCGAAGAAATAAAAGAATCCATTAAAAGCATAATTGAATTTTGTACCGGAATAGAGTATGAAATTATTGTTGTAGATAATAATTCCACCGACAAATTTATATGTACCGTCCAAAAGGAATTCGAAAACACATTATTGCCCAATATTATTT
>JAJYIL010000536.1 GCA_021790055.1 Bacteroidota bacterium | reverse complement strand
TGGTATGGCTTGGAAGAACCGAAATTTATTTGCTGATGCCGAAGGCTTATGGTTATAATACTTTAGATTCAAATGAAATATATAAATCGCTGCAAAGGCAAACTATAGATGCGATGTTAATCCGAGAAACTTTTGATAAGGCTAAAATCGTTTCAACATATAACCAGATTGAAAGCATATTAAAATTTTTTGTCGGCGACCAGGATAACGTTACAATTGATAACCTTGCCTATCTTAAGAATGCAATTAGCTTGAATAATGCTTCGGATCTTCTGGATAGCTTAAAGCTAATTACCTTTCAAGACTCATTGAAGAAGCAGTCTATCGCTTATCAATCTATTTTATCTCAAATATTAATTCATGATCCGTATAGTCCTGACAGTATTGTTCCAGCTTCTGCTTTCCTTTTATTCGGTCAAAGATTTGTAATCGACTCTTATATATTTTCAAATGTGGTTTTCGATAGAACAAAATTGTGCAGGCTTTTACCTAATTCTTTAGATGTTCTGTTTGCTCTTGGTAACGATGCGGCGGCTCAATTGCTGGCGAATGAAATTTTAGAATATGATTACGGGGGAAATCTTGCGGCTTTGAGATATTTAGTGGATTCTTACGGAACGGATTTCTGGAACGAAAGCTATTACAACTTATGGCTTAATTCTATCCGTTCATTAAATCCGCCTTCAAATAGAGGTGCTTTACCTTCGTTTATGAAGACTGCCGGCTTTTGGCAAGAAAAATTGAATACTCAGCTTTCATCATGGGCAGAGTTAAGACACGATAATCTGCTTTATGCGAAGCAATCCTATACTGCAGCTAGTACCTGTTCTTACCCTTACGGCTATGTTGAGCCATTCCCCCAGTTTTATAAAAATTTAAAAAAAATGTCTGTAGTTGCTAAAAATGAAATCGCTACGTTTAATCTTAAGGGGTACATGCTACCGGAGATTAATTATTATTTTGACAATGTGGGAATGATAGCTGATTCTCTCCAAACAATTGCTCAGAACGAATTAGACGGCATTCCGTTAAGTCAACAGCAATCTGATTTTATAAAAAATATTTTGTATACTAATGCAAATGAAGGATGCGGTGCACTTCCATACGCGGGCTGGTATGCGAAATTGTTTTATAATGATCAATTTTATGCATCGGAAGGATTATTAACCGGCAACATGATTGTTGCTGATGTTCATACGGTGCCAACAGACTGTAACGGCGCTCCGCTCGGCTGGGTAAAGCATGTTGGCACTGGTCCAGTAAACCTTGGTGTATTTGTAGCGCCTTTGCCCGGCAATCAGCTAACTGCTTTTATAGGTCCTGTACTCAGCTATTATGAATATACTTCTTAAGTAGTTTATTTACTAAGTTTGATTTATATTTAATTAGGCTGATTCAGCAAGAATAAATCCGCAAGATAAGTGCGGGATAGTAAAGAATATAAGCCTAATTTCCGATAATGAGTTGTAATATTGCCAATAGCGTTAAATGATTTTTGATTAAATATCATACAAATAACTTTAATTAAACCACATTTCCCAGCGAATCAATTGACCATACTATACTATTTATTAACAGTCTTAATCCTATTATTTTTACTTTCTTGGGAAATACAAAAGAAAAGGAGTAAAAAGTCAACAAACTATTCGGTTGGAATGGATAAAATAAGGGAGCTATTAAATATAATCCTTCAAAATGCAAATGATATTTTTCTATTATTGGATGAGAATAGGAACATTATTGATGTCAACGATGCTGCTATTAGAACATACGGCTATACGCGTGAAGAATTTCTAAAGCTTAAAGCCGAAGATCTAAGACCTCCTGAAAATAGAGCTGAGCTGGTTGAATTTATAAACCGGTTGGAGACTGAAAAAAGAATTTTCATCAGCACTGTTCATGTAAGGAAGAATGGAGAATTGTTCCCGGTTGAAATCGGAAATACGTATGTTACGCTCGGTTCAAAGAAATTAATTCATTCGATTATCAGGGAAGTGACTGACAAGGTTAATTATGAAAAAAACCTATTAAGGCTTAACAGAGTATATGCGGTATTAAGCAACATTAACCAGCTAATCGTCCGCGAAAAAGATAAACTGAAGATTCTTGAAGGCGCCTCCGCGATTGCTGTTAAAGACGGAAGTTATCGGATGGCATGGATTAGTTTGATTGATGAAAAAACCCGGAAAGGAAAGATATTTTCAGGTTTCGGCATGAATGAAGATTACCGGGGCATGATCGGGAATATACTAAATGATCTGAAAAATTATGACGGTCCAGCCGGCGTCTGCTTTAAAATGGGGAAACATGTAATCAGTAATAATCTCGAAAATGATTTTAGAGATCTTCCTGAGACCATAAAAGCGGTAGAAAATAAAATATACTCTGCCGCTTCGTTTCCTTTAAAAATAGATGATGTGGTTGCAGGCGTCTTTACGCTATACGCAGAAGGAAGGGATTTCTTTAATGATGATGAAGTCAGGCTGCTTGATGAAATGGCAACTGACATTTCATTCGCTATAAAATCCATCGAAAACGAAGAGCAGAGGCTTAAAGTTGAAAGGGAGTTGAAAGAAAGCGAAGAAAGGATGAGAGTAATTGTAGAAGGTACTCCTTACCTGTTCTTTTACGTTCAGGATGAGAATGCAATCCTTAAATATGTATCACCTACCGTAGAACAAATAACCGGGTATACTGTAGAACAATGGATAAAAAGAATGGACTGGTTTATAACAGATTCTGCAATTAATCAATACGCACGGCAGCATACACAGCTTCATTTAAACGGCAAGTTCACCAACGAGGTAATCAACCTGGAAATCTATCATGCAGACGGGCATAAGCTTATACTTGAAGCATATGAAAATCCTGTTTACAAAAATAATATTAATTTCAGTTCTTTTCACATTTTTTGCTGGCTGTGTCCAGCAGGCACCGATAGCGACTCCCACACCATCTGCCCCAC
>JAJYIL010000535.1 GCA_021790055.1 Bacteroidota bacterium | reverse complement strand
AACAGAATTTAACGACATATTCAAGAATTTCGATTCAATTATTGAAAGGCGAGGACTAACCAAATTGAAGACCATGGGAGACTCATACATGATAGCAGGAGGGCTTCCAATGGAAACTAACGACCATGCCTTTAAAATTGTAAACGCCGCAATCGAGATGCAAGAATACTTATCAAACAGGAATGCGGAATCACAATATAAATGGGTGATGAGAGCCGGGATCCATTCAGGGAACTTGGTTGCCGGGGTTGTCGGTAAAAATAAATATACTTATGACGTTTGGGGCACTACCGTTAACATTGCCGGTATGATGGAAAGAAACGGTTTACCAGGAAGAATAAATATTACATCAAAAACATATAATTTAATTAAAGACTGTTTTGATTGCAGCTACTTCGGCAGTATTGATGCTACGCGCAATGGTAAGATTGAAATGTACTTAGTTGAAAAAAGGAGATATGAAGAAGAAAGTAAAAATACTTGTAGTTGAGGATGAATATATAATAGCAATCGACATTAAAAAGATTCTTGAAAAGCTTGGTTATGAAGTAACTTCTTTTGTCGGCAAAGGTGAAGAAGCTATTAAAAGAGCCGAGGTGGAAAAGCCTAATCTCATTTTAATGGACATAATGCTAAACGGGCATCTTAACGGTATACAAACTGCAGAGCTAATAAAAGAGAAATTTGAAATACCGGTAATATTTCTTACGGCATTAGTCGATGAAGAAACTCTCCAGAAAGCCAAGATTACTGAACCCGGAGGTTACCTTCTTAAGCCATTCGAGGAGAAAGGGCTGCACAGTGCAATCGAGCTCTCACTTTACAAATTTAAAATCGAAAGGCAGTTGAAAGAAAAAACCAGGGAGCTGGAAGAAGAAAAGATTAATAACGATCGTCTTTTACGTCATATACTTCCTGCAGACGTAATTTATGAATTGAAGATGAACGGAACCGTTGATCCAAAACATTATGAATCCATATCAATTTTATTTACCGATTTCGAAGGATTTAGACAAATAACCAACCTGCTTCCTCCGGCAGAGCTGGTTGAAGAATTAAATGAAATTTTCAGCCGTTTCGATTCAATAATTGAAAGGTATAGGCTTGAAAAGTTAAAATCGATCGGAGATACTTATATGATTTGCGGCGGCTTGTTTGAAGAACAGAACAATCATGCTGTTAGAATTATTTATGCAGCAAAGGAGATGCTAAGTTATCTCGAAGAGAAAAATAAAACTTCAATGGTTAAATGGAGGTTGAAAGCCGGAGTAAATTCAGGTCCGGTCGTTGCCGGGGTTGTAGGCACAAATAATTTTACTTACGATATTTGGGGAGATGCAGTCAACATTGCAAGCAGAATGGAAAACAGTTCCAAAGGCGGCGAGATTAACATTTCCGGCGGCACTTATTTTCTTGTTAAAGATTTTTTTAATTGCGAGTACCGCGGCAAGCTTTCCGTTAAGGGAAAGGGTGAAACAGATATGTACTTTGTTAAGGAGGCTAAAATAAAAGAAAGGATGGACGTAATTAATTAGTTACAAATCCACATCTAATTGCAAGTAGAACGAGTTATCTAAATTGCCATTTATTTCATTGTAGCCTGAGCCGATCGTTTTTTCTTTTGGCTTAATTGTTTCCGAATACTTAAATAAAATTTCAATCGACGGAAGAAATTTATATTTTAGAATTAAATACCAGCGCAAGCCTTCTCCGTACAGGGCAAGATTTGACAGCATACCGGGAAATCCGCTTTCATACTCATAGACTGCCGAGTTGAATGAATCGGTTTTATAAAAGATCATTCTTCCTAAGAGAACAATCACCCTGGAAGGCTGAATTTTTAATTCCTGGTAGAATAAGAATCCTTTTTCAATTCCACTGCCTTCTATGTCAATGTTATTGAATTCAAATCTACCTTTTATATTTATTCTTGGATTCAGACTTTTATTTACTTCAAAGCGCAAGTTCTGCCTTATTTTCCTTGCAGTCTGAATCCTATTATTTATTTCAGTACATGTTTCATTATCCTGGTATTTTAATAAAAGCTTTGTCTCAACAGAAATGAATGGCTTTGAAGTTAAGCCGGCGGCAATTTCGTTACCATTTGAAGGCAATGGCTCCTGGTAACTTGCCGCTGGAAACCTGAATTGATCGAAATAAAAATTGATTAAGCCAGCCGGTGTAATCCATTTGACGCCGGTGTAGATTCCAAATTCGTTATTCAAATCCTTTGAGTGCTCACCAAAGCCTAGACCGTGGAGATTAATATAATTCATCGGGTAGCTTCTTACCGAAACAAGAAACGCAAAATCCTTTCCGTTCGAGTATTGAAGACTGTTTAATGAAGCTGCCGATGTACCGTTATATGCCGATTCCCCGAATAAATTTATACCGGGAATATATAAATCATAATAAAAGGAAAAATAGTTGAATGAAGAACCGCTCCGTTCATAAATAGAAGCCGGAAGAAAGGATTTATTAAATGATGAATGATAAGCTAAAAAGCCAAGGTTGATCTCTTTCAAGATACTGATAGAAAAATCAATTCCGAATGATGTTTCAAAAGCCGATTTACTTTTGCAAATCTCTTTAACCGTTCTATGATACCCGTCTACTGGTGTGGATATAATTCCGTTGGAAACAGAATCAATTGAAGCATCGAAATAATTTTTCGAAAGGAAGCCGGATATTTTGAAAGATTTAAAACCGGTACCGAAGGCAATGCCGCGGAAAAATTTATTCTCATCGGTGCTGGTGTACGGCTTTATTTTGTTTCCCTCTTTCTTTGCCGGAAAGATTGCATCTTGTCCCTTTGAAAAGCCGTACGGACTCCACATCGCCAGGCCTTGTCCGAATTGAAGATTAAAATCTCCAACTATTACCTGATCGAAAAATAAAAAATTTCTTAAATATAAATGTGCCGAAGTAAATTCATCAATAGGCTTTTCGCCTGCATCTTTCTCTGTTAGAATCCC
>JAJYIL010000534.1 GCA_021790055.1 Bacteroidota bacterium | reverse complement strand
GAAGCATCCCGGTACGCTTCTTTACGGAATTAGCGGACACGTGAACAAGCCGGGTGTTTACGAATTGCCTTCCGGTATGCTGCTTACTGATTTGATATACAATTATGCAGGCGGAGTTCCGGGCGATAAAAAAATATTATGCATTATCCCAGGCGGTTCATCCATGCCGCCGTTACGCGGAGATCAAATTGAAAGCGTAAAGATGGACGCCGAATCGCTTAAGGCTGTAGGTACTTCAATCGGCACTGCCGGTGTAATTGTAATGGATGAAGACACCGATCTTGTTAAAGTGCTTGCAAGAATAGCAAAGTTTTATTACCATGAAAGCTGCGGACAGTGCACTCCATGCCGCGAAGGTACAGGTTGGATGCTGAAAATACTTAACAGACTTGCCTCAGGGGAAGGCTCTACGCACGATCTGGATTTATTGGTTTCGGTTGCGAGCAACATCGAAGGTAACACAATCTGTGCTTTGGGCGAAGCTGCTGCTTGGCCGGTAAGACACATGATTACACGCTTCAGAGATTATTTTGAACAACGGGTAAAAAAAGAGGTTACTCTGCCGGTTGCCAACAAAGTTCATTCAATGAGGCATACTGCTTTTCCACTTGCAGAGATAAAAGAATAATTAGTTTGAATTTGCCCGCTGTCCAAGTTCATGATCAAGAAATAGCAGACCGCTTTTATTATCGCCGATTAAAATTATCTTATCAAGAATCTTTTGCGCAGAAGATTCTTCCTCAACTTGTTCTGTAACGAACCATTGAAGAAAAATATTTGTGGCATGATCTTTCTCAATAATTGATTGATCGACCAGTTTGTAAATTGCTTCGGTTACCATCTGTTCATGCCTAAAGGTATCCTGGAAGACTTCTTCAGCAGAATGCCATCCGACTTTTGGGGATTCAATTTGTGTAAATACTATTTTGCCTCGCGCTTCAAGAAGGTAATTGTAAAACTTCATTGCGTGCCCGTACTCCTCACGGGATTGCACACGCATCCAATTAGAGAATCCGCTTAAATTCTCGGATTCAAAATATGCCGCCATAGCTAAATACTCGTACGAAGAATAAAGCTCGGCATTCAACTGCTGGTTCAACATCTTCTGAATAGTTTCTTTTAACATTGCTGCACCTTTGTTTTATTATTTATAATCTCAATTACACCAATACAATGTACAAAGGGAAATTGAAATAATCCAGGATGCCCGGTGATTAAGAGAAGTTTTTGTTGGAAAGAATTTTTATACATTTCAGATGGAAGTAATTTTAGGAACACGATATAACCGGGCTGCGTAAAACCATATTTCCATATAGTCATATACCGGACTTCAGATTAAGGACTAAGAAGTGATACTAACAGAGCAATACCGGCAGATGGAAACATTTATCACGGTACTTCATGATAAGATTTGTCAGGGTCTTGAAGCTAATGACGAAGTGAAATTTATTGAAGACGACTGGATTCGTGAAGAAGGCGGCGGCGGTAAAACACGGGTTATTCAAAACGGAAAAGTATTTGACAAAGGAGGAGTAAATATCTCTTCGGTAAGCGGAGTACTACCGGAAGATATTGCCGCTAAATTCAATGTTAGAAAATCGGAGTTTAGTGCGTGCGGAATTTCGTTGGTCATTCATCCGTACTCACCTAAAATTCCAACAATACACATGAACTTAAGATATTTTGAGATGGAAAATGGAAAGTGCTGGTTTGAAAGAAAATCCGAAAAATTTACGGATGAAGATAAGCTCTTCCAGCTAATCCGAAGGGGAAGGTACGCTGAGTTCAATTTAATTTATGACCGGGGAACATTATTCGGCTTAAAAACTGGAGGCAGAATCGAATCTATTTTAATGTCGCTTCCTCCGGAAGTTAAATTCATTTTTGATTATTCACCTGAACAGAATACACCGCAAGCTGAAATGATAAAATTTTATCAGCCGCAAAATTGGATTGAGTAAATCAACTGGTATAATAATTGTTAATTTAGGATGTTAAACAAAGAAATTAAGTTAAATTTTAAGAAAGAAACCCGTTAGTGGCTGAAGCAAAGTACTGGATTGATACAATTTTTAAAGAAATTACTCATTTAAGAAAATTTCTTGGTGTATTAGTTTTCATTCCTTTTGTATTTTATAATTGCGCGGCGACCATCTCTTCAAATAAAATTTATATCCGTGCAAATCAAGTCGGATACTTACCAAGTGATATAAAAACTGCTGTTGTATTTTCTGCAAATGCAATTGGTAGCAAGGAATTTTCTATAAATAACTTAGAAAGCGGAAATGAAGCTTATACCGGTGAGCTGCAGAAATCGGAATTTACTTACGGTAATTTCAAATACTGCTACACTGCCGACTTTTCTAAAGTTATCGAGCCCGGGAAATATTTAATTTCTGTTGATGGAAATAAATCTTATCCTTTTAGGATAGGGAAGAACCTGTATAACAACGTAGTAGATTCTTTGATGCAATTTTTCAAAGAGCAGAGATGCGGACCAACAGATCCTATACTTCACGGCGTCTGCCATTTATATGATGTTTCAAGATTAATAGGCGACAGCAGCCATCCCGGCGGCGTAGATGTAACCGGCGGTTGGCATGATGCCGGTGATTATATAAAGTTCCTCAGTACCACTGCATATACAACTTACATGTTGATCTTTTCTTATGATTTCGATAAAGCAAAATTCGGATTTGATTATAACCATAACGGTGTTTCCGATGTACTTGAAGAAGCGAAAATAGGAGTCGATTGGCTATTAAGGTGTAATTATTACAATCCTCAAAAAGGAGATCCAATTAGTAAGTACAAGCTCGTTACACAGGTTCAGGATTTGCGCGACCACGAGGTGGGTTGGCGAATGCCGGAGAACGACACACTTAGGTATGACCGCGTCGGCTTTGTAGGAATAGGTAAGAACACGATTGGAATGTACGCAGCTGTAATGGCTTTGGCTTCGCGCGTGTGGGCAGAAAA
>JAJYIL010000533.1 GCA_021790055.1 Bacteroidota bacterium | reverse complement strand
ATTGCAATGCCGCCTATTCCTAAGCCGGCAATTATAGTCCCGATATTGAAGCCGAGATTTTCAAGAAGAAACATAATGCCGAATAACCAGATAAGTATATTCAGTATTGAAGTAATCCCTTTCAATTCTTTTCTTTTTGATTCTGCAGTACCTCTTCGACCAAGATAAACTTCAAGACCGACGTTTATAATAGAAGTAATTAATCTTATAACAAAAAATGTTACCAGAATAATCGACGCATACTCAATAAACTTTTCAATCTTATAATTTAATGTAAGTGAAGTAACCGCGAGGTAAACAGAGCCATAGTATAAAAGCGGGATGATAATCTTTTCACTTTGTTTCAGAAGAAAATCATCGATTACTGTTTTGGTTTTCTCAGTCCATTTTTTAAGCTTGCTAAGAACTATCTTCTTAAAAATTTTTACTGCAATTATCCCGATTATTAGGACAATGACCGCAGAAATATATTGCCAGATGCTGTTGCCGAGAAACGATTGGTTTAAGAAGCTTTGCATTACGAAACTATCTCCAACTTTTATAATAAAAAACTTTTATGTGGTAAGATAAAATTATATATCCATTTAAGATGAGCTTTTTTTCACAAAAGATTTATTAATTTAATTTATTCATACCAGGAAACAATTTGGTAAGAACTAGTATGAGGAAAATTGGGAGGGACAAGAGACATAAGTCTCGGATCATAATTGTAGCTTTTATTAAAGCCGGTTATAACATTTCCAAATCTATCAAGGGTACCTACCGGCTCTCTATTCTTCTCTGTTATTCCGCCATATAAATTTATAGTTCCACTGGCTGGTCTCCTATTGTAATCTTCAGCCCCAAATCCACCATTCTCAGCGTAAATCGCAGCGTCAATATTTATATTATTATCGTTTGCTGAATTATTGGTGACATAAACATTTTGCTCTGCAACTATACCCAGTAAGTCGGTTGAGTTTGGATTGGTTCTCGGATCGGTAGAATAAACAATATTATCATCGAGGTAAATATTTCCTCCCCAACTGCCCCACCAGGATTTGGTTCCTGTTGCCGCAATTGTTACTTGCCCCTGTACAACACCTTGAATGTGCAGGTCGGCGTTATTGGCAACAATGGTTCCATTTGGGGCTAAAGTTGAGATTTTAACAGTTGTCCATGTGGGATTTCTGCCTCCAAAACTATACTTCAAATAATCATTCTGAAAAACGATATAAACGTCGCTATGACCGCTAAAAACATAACCTCCTGAAGCTGCCATATTTTCAACAGTGGAGACACCATTTGGCGGCATCGATAAGGTATCACCTGTTCGAATTGTAGCATTGTTAACAAGGATAGGACTTGAGTTCCAATTAGCTTTGTTTAAACCCAAGTATGTCGATACGAAACCGTTTTTCCCCGGGTTAAACACAGGATGACCATTTACATTAAGACAATCCTGCGTGTGGAAAGGTCCGTTCACGGTGTCGCCTGTTGCCCACCAGATTCCGTTTTCATTTTCAGAATAATAACCGAACTTAGAAAAGTATGTCAGCGAAAGCGTCACTTGTACAGTTGACGTATCACTGTTATATATTCCGGTAGATGTTACCATCCGGATATTTAGTACCGGGTTGATTAATGTAACTGTCACATTTAGCTTTCCGTTATTGAGGCTTACATTGTTGTAGCCGGTTGTCCAAAGCGGATCTTTATAGATCTGACCTACTGCAAGGTTTGCGCCGCTTTCAGCGATATTTTTAGAAACTGTCCTTGAGTAGTAGCCGGAATAATTCTTTGCCGCATCAATGGTAATTCTTCCAAAGTTTTGTCCAATCACAAGAAAGATCATACTAAAACCGACAACCAAAAATAAAACAGCTTTTCCGCCCATCTTCTTAAATTCTACCTTTCAGTTATATTGTAACCAACGTATTCTGTTTCCTGCGAAAACGCCGAAGCATATTGTCCGTTCATAGGCTCTGCATTTTCTGTTTTAAGAAGTATCTGTATTCGAGCAATGTTTTCAAGATTAGAAATCGGAAAGCTAAGCAAATGGCTCGAAGCATCATAATAGTTTAGCCTGAAGACTGATACACCGGTAAATTTAGTTACTTCAGGGGGATTGGTATCGTATACCGTTCTATAGAGTATCCTGTCGGATGGATTTGGAGTATTTGAAAGATCACTTGTTGGACCGAGCAAGTACGAAACCGAGTCTATGTTACCATCGTTATTCATATCTGCATAAAATTCAAAATGTGTAGAGTCCGCAAGCTTTATTGCGCTATCATAATCGGGAGCTTTACCATTTACGTAACCGATTTTTGAAAAGTCATAATTAATAACATCCGACATAGTGGTGAGGCTCTGCTGTGCGTTCAAATCGCTGCCGTAATTATATGTGTTCTCGGTTGCGGAAGCATTTAGCCTGAATAAGATAAGCAGTAAAAAACCGCCTATAATAGTTGAGCCGATTATGTCTATGATTGTTGTATATCCCATGGTTAATGAAAATTCCAATAGCTGTATATTGAGGAAATTTTTATTGTATCCGGAAGCATCCTGTTAGTTATAAAAACAGTAATTTTCTTATTAAATGTTGCAATGTTGTTGGAAACATTCTCGGGATTATCAGAATCAACATATTCAACTGCGCATGAATCGCGGAAGATTTCAGGTTTCATTCCTGTCTGAATCCGGACAGTATCGTTAGTTGCAAATCTATTATAATCGTCAACGTCGTTAAAGTTAGGATATGTTTCATTTTCTTCCGGTCCAAGGTTTTTTGGTACCGTAAGCTCACTTGCATAGTTATCATCGGGAACGTTGCCTTGAGCGGTGTATTGATCAAAGGCTTTATTTTTTATTTCCGCAAGTTTGGCTTCTGCAAGCGATATAGCAATCAATCCAAGCTTGGAATCGGAGATAACGCTGCCTGTAGATAGGAATGTATTGTTTACTCTCAAGACAAGGATTGAGAGTAAAAGCATCGCC
>JAJYIL010000532.1 GCA_021790055.1 Bacteroidota bacterium | reverse complement strand
ATATTCTTTCTACATTTTACTATTGCTGGTTCTTTTTGCCGGGTGCACGGATCCTGTAAGGATTGATATAAAAAATTATTCCAACCAATTAAAGTTCATTACTAATCTCGAAGACCAGGCGCTTGATAGATGGAACTCTGTCTCCGGTAAGAATTTTGTAAATGACGGCTATATGTACGATGCCCTAGACAACTACATCATTCCTACGTACAGTGATTTTGTAAGCAAACTGAAATCAATTCAGCTTCACACTAATGAAGTTAAGTCTTTAAACGATCTTTATGTTCAGGCTGCAGAAAAACAGCTCGAAGGCTTTAAGATGATGAAAGAAAGTCTTGACAAGAGAAATAGAGATATGATGAACAATGCTTATAAATTGTTGCAGGATGGAAGAAACGCTGAAGGAACATGGGCTTCAAAGTTGGACGAGTTAACTAAAGCTCATTGAGTACGAAATCTTTTAATTTAAACATTAATATGATCTGACAGATATCGAAGCTTATCTGCCAAGTGTAAAAATGGTCTGCCAATTACGGAAGGTTTTTTGCCAAATACGGAAGTTCAAATCTGTGATACAAAAAGGGCTCTAATTCATTATAATTTTTTTTTAACTCCTTTAAAATCAACCGGCGAGGAGCTGTAAGATATTATTCTTTTTGTATTTCAAGTATATCGATAGCATGATATTTTTAATCCGTGAATTTATTCTTAATTTTGCCGTTACTTTTTAATATAATGTTGGATACGATGGATATACAATCAGACCAGAATTTGTTGATAGGCGATAAACCTAAATGTCACTGCGGAGTCTTTGGAATTTTCGATAATAACACTGCTGCAATAAATACTTATTATGGTCTGCTGGCTTTACAACATAGGGGACAGGAAGCCAGCGGAATAGTTACTCAAGATATAAATCAAAAAGGACATTCCGTCTTTAATGTACATAAAGGAGAAGGGCTTGTATCGGAAGTGTTTTCAAATCCTAAAATCATAAAAGAAGTGCTTACCGGTCGTGCAGCAATCGGGCATAACAGATATTCCACAACCGGTTCTTCAAATTCAAAAAAGAATACTCAGCCCTTCGTGGTAAATTACCGGCTGGGTAATCTTGCCGTTGCACATAACGGCAACTTAACTAATGCAAGAGAGCTTCGCCGGGAGCTAGTTAATGAAGGCGCAATCTTTCAAACCACGAGCGATACAGAGGTAATTTTACACCTAATTGCAAGAAGCAAATTAGATAATCAAATAGATCAGATTAAGGAGGCGCTTGCCAGGGTTGAAGGGGCTTACTGTCTTGCTATATTGGCAGATGATAAATTGATTGCAGCGAGAGATAGTTACGGCTTCCGTCCTTTGTCAATCGGAAAAGTAAATGGATCCTTCGTGATAGCTTCGGAAACATGCGCTTTCGATATTATCGCCGCCAAATTTATTCGTGAGGTTGAGCCGGGAGAGATTGTTGTAATAGATAAAGATGTCACCGATGCGTCTAAGATTAAATCATTTAGATTTAATGATAGAAAATTTCCAAAAAAGAATTGCATCTTCGAATACATTTATTTCTCGAGACCGGACAGCTTCATCTTCGGGCATAATGTAGATAAGATGAGAAGAAGACTGGGAAAAATCCTGGCAAGAAAATATCCTGTAATAGATAAAGATGGTGAAAAGGTTATTGTTATTAGCGTTCCAGACAGTTCCAATACTATTGCTCTCGGATATCAAACAGAATTGGAAAAGGAGGGAATCAATTCAAGGCTTGAGATTGGCTTGATTAGAAGTCACTATATCGGCAGAACTTTTATCCAGCCGGGTCAAGCAAACAGGGAAATCGGTGTACGCATAAAATTCAATATTGTAAAGGGTGTCATTGAAGGCAGAACCGTAGTTGTTGTAGATGATTCCATTGTAAGGGGAACTACTTCAAGACAGCTTGTCAATTTGATTAAAGAAGCAGAGCCTAAAGAGATTCACTTGAGAATTTCTTCTGCACCGATTACTCATCCATGTTATTATGGAATGGACTTCCCGAGCAAAGAGGAACTGATTGCATACCAGATGAACGGAGATGTATCGGCAATTGAAAAATATCTTGGCGTTGACAGCCTGAGATACTTAACGGTCGATGAGATGTTGGAGGCTGTATCAGAAGCTGGAACAAACAATTTCTGCGTAGCGTGCTTCTCCGGGGCATATCCGACTAACATTGATGCCGGGTTTAAAAAGGACATTTATGAATTATAAAGCAGCAATTGCTTTTTTAATTTCATTGTTCTTTTTAACTAATTCATATTCACAGGTAACATATTTCATAAAATATAAAAATTATGTAAGCCGCTCTTCAATCTCGGAAAAGATTAAAAGCAGACAATTCATTCATACTCAGGCAATTCCTGCATTAAATAAATCAAATTTTTCTGCAAGCTATTTTGCAAGGGATTTAGGCGCCGACGATCCAATTCTTTCCCGGATAGTTAAGCTAACTTTTGCAGATAAAAATTCAGCACAAAGTTTTATCGACCAAATAAAACAAGATCCTTCAGTTGAGTATGTTCAGGCTTCAAATATATATAAGATTGATTCTATGCCTAATGATAGTCTTGTTTCTAAACAGTGGGCATTAAAAAAAATCAAGGCGTTCGATGCATGGAATATAACCGAAGGCTCGGATTCAATCATCGTCGGTTTAATCGATACGGGAATTGATTATCTTCATCCCGACTTAAAAAATAAAATTTATTACAATCCAGGCGAGATGGGGACAGATAGAAATGGTAAAAATAAAGAATCCAACGGAGTAGACGATGACGGAAACGGCTTTATTGATGACTACATGGGCTGGGATTTTACTGATAGGTCCGGATTTCCATTTGACTCTACAAGCGGCGATTATTTAAACTGGGATAATAATCCAATGGACGATAACGGGCACGGAACGTATATTGCCGGAATAATTAGCGCAGAAACAAACAATATGA
>JAJYIL010000531.1 GCA_021790055.1 Bacteroidota bacterium | reverse complement strand
TGCAAGATTCAATTATCATCATAGCGCATAGTATAATTGCTGCAATAATATTTTTCCAGTAGAATTTTAATCCCAACTTCTTTAAAATATTATGTGAATATTTATTGTCAATTATAAAAAATAAAGCGCTCAATTTGTGTTGCAATCCGCACTTTCACTAAAATTGCCGCTAAAAAATAATTTGACTAACTCAACGAACTAATGCTTCCCTTTACTCGTAATCTTAATCTAAATCTTCAACTTACTCGATAGGAACCGGCTAAGATTAAGACCAAGAAGTAAGATAAATGCAGTTGAAGCATTTTACATTTTTATCAATCGAATAATACCGGTATTAATGTAAGGATTTTTATTGTTAATTTCGAATTGAAATTATTTTTTGTTAAACAAGAAATGGAAATCTAACACTTGGATAAATTCTTCAAAGAAGCTGTTATCGAGGCGAAAAAAGGCTTACACGAAGGCGGTATTCCAATCGGCTCTGTTCTTGTTAAAGATGGTAAGATAATCGGCAGGGGATATAATAGGCGAGTCCAGCAAAATAATCCTATGATTCATGCCGAAATAGACTGCCTGATGAATGCCGGAAGGATCGGCAGCTACAAAGGCACTATACTCTATTCCACACTAATGCCGTGTTATTTATGTGCAGGTGCTGTTGTTCAATTTGGAATTAAAAAGGTCGTTGCCGGAGAATCAAAAACTTTTCCCGGCGCAGTTGAGTTTATGAAAGAACACGGCGTTGAGGTAATCGATCTTGATGACAATGAATGCATCGGGATGATGAAAGATTTTATCTCTTTCAGTCCTGAATTGTGGAATGAGGATATAGGAAAGCTTTAATTACTATTCCGGCTTCATAAATCGTAGCACAGATTACTAATCTGTGCTGCGATTTATATTACCAAATAATTTTTATCACAAAAGGTATATTTCCAGTCTTTTCAATTCTTGACCAAACCAGCATCAACCTGGTTCATCAAAACATACTTTATCGTAAAATACAATTCAGCATCATCTCTTATTAAAGAGATAGAAATCGTCGAGCATTGATTCCTTCTATCTATAAAGTTTATAAACCATTTGGTCTTATTCTTTGATAATGTACTTGTCTCCTTCCCCCCTCCTCTAAATTCAGAATGGAATCTCATGATGCACCGGATTTGCATGGATATAATATACCTCTACGAAAAAAAAATCTTTATCCTCTGTTATCTTTCTCTTAATATTTTTCTGAGGCAGGTAACCGCTCCGGTTTTCCTGCTTGCTTATCGAAAAGGAATATAAAATGAAAAATTTCATAAAGCATTCGCTTACAAGTTTAAGATTGCCTGCGTTTATTTTTACCAGCAGATGAAAATGATTCGGCAATAGTCCATTTAATCTTAATTCGCTTTTGGTCTTGGCATTACTAACTTCATAATTAATAGAATCTATAAAGTCGGTTTGAAGATTAGAATTAAACTATATAAAAAAGAATCACAAAGGTATTCACATTACAATCACAATCCCATTTTTACCAGCACACGCTTAGCCTAAGCCTATATCATATGTCTCCTTAACTTTCTAATGTTTCCCAATTCTCTGTAATGCCGCCATCAACCGTCTGGCTTTTTGGCAATTAAAGAATTTTTTTCGTCCAAGATTTTTTTGATTTTCGAACTTGATTGGATGAGTTTTGATTGGCTTTTAATTTCTATCTAATTCGTATCTACATCATATTACTTATCATAAGCTGAGGTACTCCGACAAATTGTCAAAGATAAAATCATTTAACTCAAGATTTTAATTCAGCTTTCCTCTTACCCCCGGTTTCTTTTCTATGACTTCAATCCTCAGACTTAGCCTAATGATTAATGTCCAATGACAAATGACTTTTATATACCCGGCTTAAAACGGTTGAATGATCAAGAAATGACTTTCTTAGTCTTATTTTCAGACTAAATGGTTTATGCACTCAGTATCATCATCATAGTTTCAGCGTCAACGTTACCACCGCTTATAATAACACCTATTCTTCCATTAAGCTTAACTGCGCCGCTAAGCAGTGCAGCCATTCCGAGTGCGCCGGAAGGCTCAACTACAAGCTTCATTCTAAAGAACAAAAACTTTACCGCATCTATGATCGATTGCTCTGTTACCGTCTGCATATCATCCACATACTTTAGCACAAGCGGAAAAGTAATTTTGCCGAGAGATGTAGTACGTGTACCGTCGGCAATAGTAGGAGGATTCTTAACCCTATGAAGGACTTTTGTCCGGAATGATTTTACAGCATCATCTGCAACTTCGGGCTCTATTCCAATCACTTTGCATTTGGAGTTAAACCCTTTAACAGCTATTGCAGAGCCGCTTAGCAAGCCTCCGCCGCCGCATGGTACAAGCAGGTAATCCAGATGCTTTGTCTCTTCTAATAATTCTAATGCGGCAGTTCCCTGCCCGGCAATTATATCTTCATGATCAAAGGGAGGAATAAGCGTATAGCCTTTTTCTTTCCTGATTCTTTTTGCAATTTCTTCTCTCTGCTGTTCCGCAGGATCGTACTCAATTATTTCAGCACCGTAGCCCTCGGTTGCGCTGCGCTTTATTTTTGGCGCATTATTCGGCATTACGATAATTGTTTTAATTCCCAGTATCTTCCCCACCAGAGCAACTGCCTGTGCATGATTACCCGACGAAAAAGTGATTACTCCTTTTGATTTTTCTTCCGAGGGAAGCTGCGAGATGGCATTAAAAGCACCTCTAAATTTAAACGCTCCTACTCTCTGAAAATTTTCACACTTCAGAAATACGTTTGCATTTACCATTCCGTCCAATGTTCTTGAAGAAACAACCGGCGTAACGTTCGCATTCCCGCACAGCCGCTACCTGGCTTTCAGTACTTTGTTGTACATTGTTATTATCCGTTATGTTTATGCTTTTAGTAATAGGTTCCTTGCTAGGGTAATCGGGATAAGAGAAATAACGAAAGAGAGTAGTCAATTGAA
>JAJYIL010000530.1 GCA_021790055.1 Bacteroidota bacterium | reverse complement strand
TAATCGATATTTATTTGTCCGATCTGAAATACGGCAACGATGAATACGCAAAAAGATATTCAAAGGTACCGGATTATTTTGAGAAGGCTAAGCCTGCCGTTAAAGAAATGTTCAGGCAGGTAGGTGATAAATTGACTTATGAAAATAATGTGGTTGTAAAAGGATTAATTATAAGGCATCTCGTTCTTCCAAATGATCTGGCTGAATCGGAAGAGGTGTTGAAGTTTATTGCGAAGGAGATAAGTAAAAATGTTCATCTTTCGGTAATGTCGCAATACTATCCTGTCTTCAAAGCAAAGGACGAGATTTTACTTGACAGAACAATCCGGGATTCTGAATATGAAAGTGTTCTAAGGCTGCTGGATAAATACGGCTTAAACAACGGCTGGACTCAGGAAATAGAAAGTCAAGAAACATACAGACCCGATTTTGACGGGAACAGGGGAAAACCGTTTTCATTTTAATTTTTAATGATAGACAGCAAACAACGAAATAAAATTCTTACTGTATTATTCATCGGCGTACTGATGGGTGCGCTTGATATTGCAATTGTTGGTCCGGCACTGCCTGCAATACAAAAACAATTTGGTATTGATGAAAGAGCAGCGGCTTGGATATTCGCTATTTATGTACTCTTCAATCTTGTCAGTACTCCACTAATGGCAAAGCTTTCTGACATTATGAACAGAAGAATAATATATATTCTAGACGTTCTGATGTTTGCCGCAGGTTCATTGATTGTTGCGTTATCGCCAAACTTTTCTGCTTTATTAGTAGGCAGATCAATTCAAGGATTTGGCGCAGGCGGTATTTTCCCTGTAGCAAGCGCTGTAATTGGCGATAGCTTTCCTGAAGAAAAGCGCGGCAGCGCTCTTGGATTAATCGGAGCCGTGTTTGGAATAGCATTTATAATCGGTCCGGCACTTGCCGGAGTATTATTACTTTTAAGCTGGCATTGGCTGTTCATTATAAACATTCCAATAGCGTTAATTATCGTATTGCTTTCATTCAAATACATACCGCTTGCAGAAGCTATCGGCGGCAGCAAGTTTGATTGGAACGGAACAATACTGCTTTCAATTATTTTAGCTTCCCTTTCATACGGATTCAATCAAATAAATTCTTCTGAGTTTTTCGCAAGTATTTCTTCGAGCGCGGTTCTGCCGTTTATAGTAATTTCAATAATTTTAGTACCGGTTTTTATCGGAGTAGAAAAAAAGAAAGATGATCCTCTTTTAAGAATAAAGCTTTTGACTTCAAGGCAGGTAACTCTTGTCAGCATTCTTGCAATTGGTTCCGGTTTAACCGAAGCTGCGGTCGTATTTATTCCTCCTCTGCTTGTATCGACTTTTAACGTTACCGCTTCTCAGGCAAGCTTTATGCTGGTTCCAATTGTACTTGCTATGGCAGTAGGTTCGCCGCTTGCAGGAAGAATGCTTGACAAAGCCGGTTCTAAGATTGTCTTAATTATCGGGACTACTTTACTTACTGCCGGTATGTTAGGGCTTGCTCATACATCATCAACATTAACTGGGTTTTATGTCTCGGCTTCATTAATTGGGCTTGGAAGCGGGTTCCTAATCGGTGCACCTCTTAGATATATAATGCTTAATGAATCCAGGCAGTCCGAAAGAGCCTCGGCTCAAGGCGCATTGAGATTGTTTACCGGGATAGGACAACTTTTCGGAGGAGCTGTTGTCGGTGCACTTGCAAGTTCCGGCGGCGGTGGAAGTACCGGACTTCAATTTGCTTTTCTTGTAGTCGGGATATTTTCGGTGCTTTTAATTTTTGTTTCATTCGGACTTAAAGCACGAGGAGCGGAATTGCATAGGGCTGATGAATAAGTTATCTTAACTGGGATTTGGAGGATTAACAGGATTTTTTCTATTAGAGGCTGAACTTTTTACAACGAATTTTTTATCACGCCAATCCAAAAATCATGTAAATCCCGAATAAGACATTTTTAGGTAATGCTCAAACAGGGTAACCTTCAAGCTAGTTTGCCCGCAGACAGGAGAGGCACGTGCGCGGTTTAAGATTGGAAAGGAGTTCATTAAGCTGCTCTACACTACCAATCTTCTGCACTTATTATTCCTATACCATTAATCTTTTCGATTCAACCTATCCGTTCTTTCAGCATTCATGGATCTTCATCATTGGAACTTTCACTTCTCTCCGATATCATCTTGAATGTGGGAATGCAAGTTTCCTTGAATCAATCTTATCTGTCTTTACCACACTTCCGTCACGGTATATTCTGTTTGTTGGGGTTACTATTATTTTGTAGCCTCTTTCATGAAAGTAGTCATAAATCCAGAATCCGGAGAAACAGCATTCATAAACAATATGGAAAAGTGAACCGGGATAGTTAGTTACCAAAAACTTCACAAGCAGCTCAACAGATGCTTTCATACTGAAAGTCTTCTATCTGAGAAAAACTATAACGCGACATAACTATCCCGTTGGAAAATTATATCTATAGAAAATAGTCTTCCCTAATGAAAGAGGAATCTAATTGATTATTGAAAACACAAAGTGGGCTATAAAAAATTTTTCACCTGTTTTTAGAGCTTTTTTAATTTGTATAAGTGAAACTTGTGAACAAAATTAAATATTATTTATGATAAAATAGGCGGAATAAGGAATGAAAAATCCTCTCCTTTTGCGTAGAAAGCTTAGCCGGTATTTTCTCCGGGTGGCATGGCTTCTTTTATCACGGCTTCTTTTTAAAGTTAGTTCCGTTCTTTACAATGGTAACACCCGCAAAAATTACAAAGGCTGCAAGTACAATTAGCCAGTTCATCTCTTCGCCAAGAACAAGCCAGCCGAGCGCCAATGCAATTATAGGGTTTACGTATGCGTAAGTTGAAACGAACGTTAACGGCAAATGTGTTATTGCATAAATATATGAACTGTATCCGATAATAGAACCGAATATAATTAAATATACCAGCGCTAGAATTCCTTTCTCATCATGAAAAAATTTTGTGCCTTCGC
>JAJYIL010000529.1 GCA_021790055.1 Bacteroidota bacterium | reverse complement strand
TGTTAAGCTTGCCGTAGGCAAAGATGGTATTTATAGAATAACAAAAAGTTATCTCGAACAAAATGGAATAAATACCGGCTCAATTGATCCTTCTACATTTCAACTTTTTAATTATGGTAAAGAAGTTCCTATTTATGTTGCCGGAGAAAGTGACGGCTCCTTTGATCAAAATGATTATATAGAATTTTGGGGTACAAGAAACTACCCTAAAATATCTTATAGGGTAATTAATCAGGCTAACCAGGACTATAATGAATATTTGAACAAGTATACGGATACTTCATATTATTTTTTAACCTGGGGAGTTAAAAAAGGATTAAGAATCCTGGAAGAAAGTGCATTGGTACCATTCCCGGCGGATACAATTCATTACTACACTGAAGTGGATCATTACGAATCAAATACTATGTTCCAAAATAATAGTGATGATGATATAGCAAATCAAACCCCTAACTGGTTCGGAAATAAAACCTGGTATTGGAAATGGATTTATGTACAAAGTGTTAATTTTAATTTTAATTTAACTTCCTTATATCCAGGTAAGGAAGCACATTTTTATGCTAAACTGGTAAGCGGTGCATCAAATGTGTCTGTTAATTCCCATATTGTTTCTCTGAAATATAATAATGTAGCTTTAGATTCTCAGGTAGTTAATAGGTTTAATCAAGTATTATTGTCAGGCAGCTTAAATTCTAATCAATTAAAAAACGGTAATGACTTTGTTACATTTACAAATTATAATAATGGAACTAGTCCGAATTCCTTAACCTTAGACTGGTATGATGTTGAATATCCAAGATATCTGACTTTAACAAATGATTCATTAATTTTTAATTACCGGGACTCATCTTCAGACGGATTTAAGACTATTGAAATCAATAATGCAATTGCTTCGAATTTTACTCTTTATAGAACTCTGCCAACTCTGAAAAAAATCGAAAACTATAAAATTGAAAATAACAGTGTTTATTTTGCGGATACGGTTTTCTACAATAGTCAATACTGCATAGCTGATTCGGCAAACATCTTAACGCCGGTGTTTGTCTACAAGAAGAAGTTTGTAAACTTAGCAGATGCCTCGACTCAAGCAGATTATATTGCAATTACAAATCCTTTATTTTGGAATGCAGTACAGAATTATGTTTCACAAATTTCAAGCTTATACAATGTTGCTGCAAAGCAGGTAAACGTAGAAGATATTTATGATCTGTACGGATTTGGTTACCCGACTCCAGAATCCATCAAGCTCTTTATTATGAATGCTATGCAGAATTGGAAAGAACCCAAGCCATCATACCTTTCACTTATTGGAGATGCAGACTATGATTATAAGGGTTACCTATTAAAATTAAACGGAGTAAGAGTAGGAGGAAATTATGTTCCATCTTATGGCGACCCTGTAGGCGATGATTGGTATGCTATATTTGACCAGAACGTTCCTATCCCGCAGTTAAAGGTAGGACGTATTCCAATCAACAAGCCGGATGAATTAAATTATTATTTATCCAAGATAGAAGCCAACAGCAGCCAGCCGTATTCCGAATGGAATAAAAGATACTTGTTTTTCTCGGGAGGCGGGAATCCTGACGAGTATACGCAATTTAAATCTGTGAATGATACCGTTATATCGGATTTAATAATTCCGCGTCCGGTAGACGGGGACTACGCTCATTTTTATAAAACGCAAACACCGCAAACTGATTTTGGTCCTTATACTAATGATCAAGTGCAATCGGCAATTGATAACGGAGGGGTGTTTATTTCCTATTTAGGGCACAGCGGTACGGCAACGTGGGACAATAGTATTAATAATGTCAGCCAATTAGAAAATATCGTAGGCAGGTTTCCGTTGATTACGGATTTCGGATGCTCAACGGATAAATTTGCCGAGCCTGATATTGTATGTTTCGGTGAAAGATTTCTACTTAACAGCGATGGGCAAGCGCTTGGATACGTCGGGAATTCCTCGCTTGGATTTACTTCTACGGCTACAACTGCTCCATTAGAATTTTATGAATCCTTGCTAAATGATTCTTTAAGAGAAGTTGGGAACGCCCATTTGCTATCAAAGACAAAACTATTTCAAATATTCGGTAATTCCGGAGTCAATAAAGTATTTGCATATACTAATGTTCTACTTGGAGATCCGGCAGTAAGATTAAAGATCCCGACAAAACCAAACCTGCTTATAAATAACAACAGCTTTATATTTCCTACTAATGCAGTAAATGAAAATACTGATTCCATACAGGTAGGAATTATAATTGAAAATGACGGTCTTGCGCCTTCAGACAGTGTTGAGATAGATATTACGCACGGGTTATCGTCGGGAGAAACAATTAATCATAGCATTATAAACATATTAATCCCTGCATTTAAGGATACTATTTATACCTGGCTGAAGACGAAAGGATTACCCGGTCAACATTTACTAACGGTAAATATTGATCCGGATAATAAAATTGATGAGATATATAAGAACGATAATTCTTATGCTATTAAATTTAATGTCTATTCTGCATCGTTAAGAGATCTTATTGAGAATTCATATGAAAATCCTAAAATAGATACGCTTTATATCCTTAATCCTTCCGAATCATTATCTAAAGATTTTAATATTAGATTCCAGATATCAAGGGACGATGGTTTTTTAACTCCGCAAGAATTTGTATTTCCGGCAGACACCTTTCTTACAAACTTCAAGTTCCCTAAGCTGCAGCCGGATATGCGTTACTGGTACAGATATAAGATTGATTCTGCCGCTATGACGTTCAGTAGTCCCAAGTCTTTTATGAATTCTGCAGGCGGAAATACTTTTTTGGATGACTCAACATCCTATTCTAATCAAAAATTGGCAAACTTAGGAACTTCTTCTAATGAATTAAAGCTTAGCAATGACTCCGTAAAAATATCCGTCCTTTCTGCAGGATATTATTCCGGTGCAACTTGTGTGATCGCGAAAAACGGAACTAATTTGTTGAGCAAAACTTTTTTTGCAG
>JAJYIL010000528.1 GCA_021790055.1 Bacteroidota bacterium | reverse complement strand
CAAATAAATAATTGCCACAAAGACACTAAGACACAAAGGAATTATTTTTTCTCCAGCAGTGCAGAAAGGCTTCCTCTAATTTCCGGTTCACCGATTACTTTAAAATTATTTTTCAGTGAGGCATTCAAAGTTAATTCAAAGGCTTCCTTTGTAACATGTCCGGCTGGTTCTGCAATAAGCATCTTTGAATTCGGCTTCAAAGCTTTGTTCACTTCATTAAATACATTTGATACATTATTCATTTCATGGAGAACGGCAAACGCCAATGCAAAATCAATTTGATTTTTTAATGAATCTATACCCAGCAAATTTTCAGAACAATGATGCAGTTCTATTTGTGCCAATACTTTTGCTTTGCGTGCTCGCTTCTCCAATTTCTCAAGCATTTCTTTTTGAAGATCAATGCATACTACCTTTCCGCTTTTGCCAACCATCTTTGCTGCCGGTATGCTGAAGAATCCCATTGCACTGCCGATGTCTATTACCTTCATTCCATCTTTTATATAAGGACTCAATATCTTTACCGGATTATGGTATAGTTTTCTTACCGGGCTTGCAAGAAAATAACCAACCCAAACCGGACATGTTCTTTCTGCCATTTCCTTTTCCTTTAAATAAATTGAGAATTATTTTTATTCTCCCCCTTTTTATTTAGACGAACATAGCCAAAATAAATTTTAGCAAGGTAATTATTAATTTTGCCGGTAACAAAAATACATGGACGGTTGAATTATAAAACCATAAAAAGCTTTTAGAATATCTTCCTTAATAATAATTCAATTCATCTATGCAAACAATCCTTTCCTCAGAAGTCTCAAAATTACTTTGTGCAACTTTGTGTATAACTTTGTGTTACTTTGTGAGCTTGTTACACAAAGTTACCCTAAGTACGCACAGAGTTTCACAAAGGAGAATATCTTAGGTTTCGCGACGAAAGTAATGACAGATTAACAATTCAACTTTTTACTCCATTAAAATATTTTGCACGGCAAAGCCGATTGTGACTAAACAATAAAATATATTTTTTGTACTTTTGTCTTCACAATTTCCAAATACATGAGAGAGCCAGATGAAATTTGCCAAGAGATTAGATAGACTTCCGCCTTATCTTTTCGCAGAGTTAAATGCGATTAAATTACAGAAGCGTCAGCAAGGGATAGATATGATAGACCTCGGCATGGGCAACCCTGATCAGCCTACACCGAAATTCATAATAGATAAATTAAAACAGGCTGCTGATGATCCGAAGACTCACCGCTATTCAAGGTCCAAAGGAATACCGGCAATATTAAAAGCCATTTCAAGAAAATATAAACGTGACTTTGATATAGATATCGATCCTGAAAATGAAGCAGTTGCTACAATCGGAAGCAAAGAAGGATTGGCACATCTATGTCTTGCTTTGCTAGACAGCGGCGATGTTGTAATGGCTCCTAATCCAACTTACCCAATCCATATTTATGGAGTTACCGCAGCGGGCGCTAATGTTGTTTCAATCCCGCTAAGCCCGGAAAATGATTTTATACCGGACATATCTTTAATAACGCGGGACATGTGGCCCCGCCCAAAAATGCTTATACTAAACTTTCCGGCAAATCCAACTACAGCAGTTGTCGATTTGGATTATCTAAAAGAGATTGTTGCGTTTGCAAAGAAGTCCGAGATGATTGTTGTACACGATATGGCTTACAGCGATATTGTATTTGACGGAACAAAGGTACCGTCAATACTTCAAGTGCCGGGCGCAAAGGATATTGCAGTTGAGTTCTTCACTATGTCTAAGAGTTATAATATGGCTGGATGGCGTGTAGGCTTCTGCGTAGGCAACGCGGAAATATGCAAAGCACTTGCAAAGCTTAAAAGCTTTTATGATTATGGCATCTTTACCCCGATTCAGGTTGCTGCAATTGCCGCTCTTGATTCTCCCCATTCAGTTACAAAAGAGATAGCAGATGTTTATACCAAGCGGCGTGATGTTTTAGTAGACGGATTAAACAGCATCGGCTGGAATGTTAAGAAGCCTAAAGCAAGTATGTTCGTGTGGGCTCCTATACCGGATAAATTTAAAGAGATGGGCTCAATTCAATTTTCAAAATTATTAATTGATAAAGCGGAAGTAGTTACCTCTCCCGGAGCCGCATTCGGAGATCACGGCGAAGGCTATCTCCGAATTTCAATGGTAGAGAATGAACAGCGGATAAAGCAAGCGATTAGAAACATTAAAAAGTTAATGGACAAGTAAGGAATGAAGAATGATAGAAGTTGTCATTCGGTGGTCATTCAATTTTCATTTATGTTCGGTCTGATGAAGTACCATAAAATCCTTGATTTGTAGATATTAGATGCTAATCAGATTTTGGGGATAAGTAATAAAAATATATTTTATATTATCTTTTTTCTAAATAAATTATAAGTAATGGATATAGAAGATATTCGCAAGAAGATCCAATCCGGTAATTATATTGTTTCATTTACTCATACTGATAAATTAAGATTCAGAAAAATTAAAGCTGATAATATAGAAAAAGCAATATCAACCGGAGAAATAATTGAACCTTATCCCGATGATCCTCGTGGACCAAGTTGTTTGATTTTAGGCTATACACAAGAAAATAAACCATTACATATAGTTTGCGGGAGATTAGAAGATGACGAAATTCTTATTATTACTGCTTATGAACCGGACCCTGCCAGATGGAATGCAGGTTTTACACAAAGGAAAGTTTAGGAGACGCCTGATGCATTGCGCGATGTGCCCGAATGGTGAATTGGAAAAGGGAACGGTCCCCATGGTTATGGAGCGCCAGGGGGTGACCGTCGTATTTCAGCATGTCCCGGCGCTCATTTGCGACCAATGCGGGGAATCTTATCTTGATAGCGAAGTCACCGGCCACCTGCTCGATGCGCTCAACCAGGCGACTGCCTGTGGCGGAACGCATCTTGATATCCGGGAGTATGGCGCGTAACCCCTTCGAATAAATCATTCAAGGCACCAAGGC
>JAJYIL010000527.1 GCA_021790055.1 Bacteroidota bacterium | reverse complement strand
GCAGAAACAAACAATATGATAGGCATTGCCGGCGCAGCTCCAAAAATTAGAATCTTAAATCTTCGCGCTTTTGATCCGTCCGGTTACGGCGAAGAAGATGATGTTGCTGCTGCAATTCTTTATGCAGTTAAAATGGGAGCCAAGATTATCAATATGAGTTTTGGCGACACTCAATTTTCTTACGTACTTCGAGATGTAATTCGATATGCCTACGGCAAAGGTGTTGTGCTTGTAGCAAGTTCCGGAAATTCCGGTAATGATGAGCCGCATTATCCCTCCGGTTATTCCGAAGTTATATGTGTAGGTAATTCAACCGAGAATGACGACGTTAATCCAACTTCTAATTACGGCTCTACGCTTGATTTAGTTGCGCCTGGAACTGACATTCTTACAACGGCGAAGGGAGGAGGTTACACCGATGTCAGCGGAACTTCAGCGTCTGCGCCGTTTGTATCTGCTACTGCTGCGCTGCTTTTATCGATTGGAAATTATTCAAACGAGGAGATAAAGCAGATTATAAAATCTACTGCAGACGATATCGGTCAACCCGGTTGGGATATTTACAGCGGAGCCGGACGACTAAATATGTTTAAAGCCTTAAGTATTGCGGCGCCTTCTGTAATTAAGTTTGATTATCCATATAAGAATTTTTCAACTAAGTATGATACTCTTTCAATCAATGCAACAATACTTTCCGCTTATTTTCAGAATTATAGTCTTTACGTTGGTACCGGATTAACACCTCAAACTTGGACTGCTTTAATTTCGGATGGACAATATCAGTTTAAAAATAAAAATATTTATAACCTGGATATATCAGCATATAAAGATTCTGTTTATTGCCTGCGTCTGGTAGTGAATTTAGACAATGGGAAGACAACTGAAGAAAGATTGAATTTCAACGTCATTCGCAAGCCTCCAAATGTTGATCTGGTTTTTGCAGGCTCGGCATATTATGGCGATAAAGCTACTATATTAGCATCGATGTACACCGACCAGCCATGCGTTGTAAAGATGTTTTATCGCAATGCGACCAATTCTGGTAAGGCAAGCGGTAACATACAATACAACTTTATCACCTTGGATGGTTTTGCTTCAAATACCGAAATGGTAAATAATCTTCATTATGGCTTCATGCCTAAAAACTTAGTTGAGCAGAATGCGAATTATGATATTTACTTTGAAGCCGATAATATGGTTGGGCTGGATACAATTGTTAAAGACGACGGAAAAGATTTTCAATTCAAAACAAACTTTCCTTTTAATCCGTCGTATGAGACAAAGGAACCGTTCGCACTTCCGCCAGGCGAGCTTTATAAGAATCCCGTAAGCTTTACTTCGAACGATTCAAACGAAGTTATCTTAAGAGAAAATGCAAATCCGACTACTTCAAATTTTTATAAGCTCATTGGCAATAGCTTTGTCAAGTTTGATTCGCTTCAGAATCAAATTGTTAAGTCAGTAGGAGACTTTAATAATAACGGTAAGAAGGATATTCTTTCTTATTTTGTTTATGATGGATATATCTTCGAACAGGACGGTATAAATTCGAAAGACTTTGTTCAAAAATTAGCCGACACTACGGGAAAATTTTGGCCCATTCTTGCAAAGGATATCGATAACGACGGCACTACGGAACTAATGGAACTTAACAGCGATACTTCCTTTGTAATTTGGAAAATCCGGAATGATTTAAGCTTAACAAATCCGGTGCAGTTAAATAATTTTACCAAGCCGGGAGATGGGAAAAATTTTTTAGATGCACCTCACGCAGTAATTACCGATTTGGATGGCGACGGTAAAAAGGAAATATGGATGGTTGATGAAGATGGAGATGTATTCAGCTATAATATTTTAGGAAACGGTTATTATCAAAAGGGAAGGGTAATCTCAACCGGATTCCAGGGCTCAACAGCTTTGCTCGCTGCCGGAGATTATTTAGGCGATGGAAGTACTGAAATGGCGGTGCTGCTTCATTCCATTTCAAATTTTGATATTGCACCGTACTACAGGCTGCTTGTATTTAAGTTGGCTGCCGATTCATTGGATAAAATTCTTGATCAAGCAATTATAGATCCTACAACAGAATTTAATTCTCAATTCCATGACATTAATACAAGCTTAAGATTTGCTGATATTGATAACGACGGCATAGATGAGTTAATTGTCTTCGATTATCCATATTCTTATATATTGAAATTTGAGAATGGACAAAATAAAATAATTTCTTATAAAGAGAATGTAAATTCTAATTCTATATTTGTTGGAGACTTGAACAGGGATGGAGTTCCCGACGTTGCATTCCCAACTAATTCCGGTATAAATTTCTATGAATTTACTCCATCGAATTTTGCAAGCACACCTTACAATTTGACCGGCTGTAGCGTTGATTCAACTAAAATTAAATTACAGTGGAACGGTAACGTAAATAAATATCTAATTTTCAAAGGTACCAATCAGGATTCTTTAAGTTTATTTGATTCCACATCGACTACAGATTTTATAGATTCTACAGTCAAGTCAGGAATAAATTATTTTTACGGCATTAAAGCTTATGATCCGGCTAAGCAGAATCCGCTTTCCAATTTAAGCAACGTTGCTGAAGTATATTCGCACGTTCCTGCAAGATTAGTCAATATAAAAGCGGTATCCCAGAATAATCTTCTTGCCACTTTTTCGGAAAGGGTAAATAATAAGATTGACAATCTCAATTCCTTTGAAGTTGCAGGTATTGGGATTCCGAATTCTGTAAGCGCTGCAAGCCAGTACTCCTATCTTTTAACATTTGATAAGAATTTCGCTTTGGGAAATAATACTTTTATTGTAAAGGACTTAAATGATTTTTTTGGCTCTCCAATTTATCCGGATACGCTTGATTTTAATTTCGATACTACAGGTATTGTAAATGATTTTTTCATAACTAACTTTGAAATTATAAATTCACAAAAAGTTTCAATCGCTTTCAATCTTGAAGTCGACTCAATTTCTGCTTCTAATTT
>JAJYIL010000526.1 GCA_021790055.1 Bacteroidota bacterium | reverse complement strand
TAAACAGAAGGCAAGCTTTGATGTAAAAAGAGTTTTGGAAATTGAAGAAACTACCAAGCACGATGTAATTGCCTTCCTTACAAATGTTGCTGAGTATGTCGGACCTGAATCGCGGCACATTCATTACGGCATGACTTCATCGGATATTCTTGATACCACTCTTTCATGCCAGATGAAGGCGGCTGGTGAACTTTTGCTTAAGCGGCTGTTTGATCTGAAAAGCATCTTAAAAGAAAAAGCAATTGAGCATAAGAATACTTTGTGTGTCGGAAGATCCCACGGAATTCATGCCGAACCAACAACAATGGGATTGAAGTTTGCCTTGTGGTATGAAGAAACTAAGCGGAATATTCTTCGGCTGGAAAATGCAATTAAGACAATAAGTGTAGGTCAGATTTCCGGAGCAGTAGGAACATTTGAGCATTTATCTCCCAAGGTTGAAGAATACGTCTGCGATAAGTTGGGCTTAAAGCCTGCCCCGGTTTCGACACAAATTATTCAGCGCGATCGCCATGCTGAATTTATGACTGCTCTGGCTCTTGTTGGTGCTACGCTTGAAAAGATTGCTCTTGAAATACGACATCTTCAAAGAACAGAAGTACTTGAAGCAGAAGAATATTTTTCAAAGGGACAAAAAGGATCTTCTGCTATGCCGCACAAGCGTAATCCAATTGTGAGCGAAAGAATTACAGGTCTTGCAAGAGTTTTAAGAAGCAATTCAATTGCAGCTATGGAAGATGTAGCACTCTGGCATGAACGGGATATCTCGCATTCGTCTGTTGAAAGAATTATTGTTCCTGATAGCTGCATTGCGCTTGATTATATGCTCGATTTAATGGTAAAGCTAATCAAAAATTTGCTGATTTATCCGGATAATATGATCAAGAATTTAAATTTAACAAGAGGACTTGTTTATTCCCAGGCGGTTCTTCTAAAACTTGTAAATAAAGGAGTTTCAAGAGAAGATGCATATAAGATTGTTCAAACTTATGCTATGAATGTCTGGGCTGATAAGTCAAAAGATCTTTTCACGGAATTAAAAAATTCGCCCGAAGTTAAAAATTATCTTTCCGAAGAGGATTTAAAGGATGTATTCGCCAGCAAAAGAACATTAAAGAATGTTGATTATATTTTTAACCGAAGTATTTATGCGGATTAATAATACTTCAAATTTTTAATTAACATATATTATTCTTCTTGGAGTAATGGAGTTGTGAAATAAGGATAATCTTTAGTATTTCAAATTCTCCGTTATTCTTATATCTAAACATTTAATAAAATTTTTTCGGAGGCGGGTATGAAAATCAAAAATATTTTTTTGTTCTCATTCGTATTTGCTTTAGCTTTTTGCTTATCTATTAATGCTAAAGACAAAAAAGTAGTAAAGAAAACAGAGCTTAAGGTCGGGATGACCGCACCTAATTTTACACTTCAAGATGTATATGGACATTCTTACACTCTTTCCAAATTCAAAGGCAAAACGCCGGTCATCGTTTATTTTTATCCTAAAGCTGGCACACCTGGCTGCACTAAAGAAGCATGCGGTATAAGAGATGATTGGGGTAAATTTAAAAAGAGTAAGATACAAGTTTTCGGAATTAGTGTAGATACCAAACCTGAAATAAGGAAGTTTATTAAGGACTATCATTTGAACTTCCCTCTTCTTTCTGACGCAAGCCATAAGGTTTCAAACGAATACGGTGTTTACAGCAATCATGGTTACGATAATCGTATAACATTTATCGTTAACAAAGAAGGAAAGATTGCCGATATAATTCATGTGATGAATATTGATAAGCATGCCGCTGAAGTTTATAAGCTTGCTAAAAAGCTTCTCTAATCCAATTTGAAGTTCAAGCTCAACAAAGACAAAAGCGCAAAGGATAAAATGATTTTGATTCTTTGCGCTTTACCTTACATAAATATTCTTAATCAAGCTTTAGTTAATATCCTGATTGTTATAGAATGAGAAGTTAGAATTCTCGATAAATGATTGCGACGCAAGCAACATAATCTCGCGAATGACTCATGGATATTTTCAAACTCTTACCGTCTGTCAAAAAAGAATTGAGATCTCCTTTCAAGTTTACAAGAGGCAATCCGTTCGGCTCGTTGTAGATTTCGATGTCCTGCCAGCCGACATCTTTACTCCAGCCGGTAGTCATTGCTTTGAATACGGCTTCTTTAGCTGCGAATCTTGCTGCTAGATGCTGGTACTTATTACTTTTACTTAAACAATAGTCAAGTTCGGTTTGAGTATAAACCTTTTTCAGGAAATGATCACCATATTTTTCTACGCTGTTCTTTACCCTGTCTATTTCAATTATGTCTATTCCTATTCCGAAAACCATCTTATTTTCCCAAAATAAATTTCAAATCTCAAATTACAAATTCCGAACGGCAAAATTAAATTCTGGAATTTATTTTTTATAGTTCGATAACGTATTACTATTGAAAAATGGAATATTGAAATTAAACGAATATACTTCATATTCCATCACTCCATCACTCCAACATTCCATTATTCCATCACTCCATTGTCTCCAAGGAATAAGTTATCACACGATTGGCTTAGTATCCTACTGCAGCGCCTGGTCCGCGGGGATCAGATGCGCCGTAAATAGTTTCATCTCGATTGTCAATCATTATTCCTTCTGCCAGTCCCAGCTCACGTTCAGGTCCAATCTTGTAACCCATTTTAATAAGATTTCTCTTTACATCAGGTGTCAGACTGAACTTCTCATAATAAATTTCATCCGGCATCCATTGATTGTGAATCCTCGGCATATCAATTGCCTGCCTAATATTCATGTGGAAATCAATGCAGTTCATAATTACCTGCAAAACAACTGTAATAATTGTTGAACCACCAGGTGAGCCGATTATGATATACGGCTTGCTGTCTTTCAGCACTATTGTCGGCGTCATTGAGCTTAACATTCTTTTATTAGGCTGGATTGAATTTGCCTCGCTGCCCATTAGACCGAATTGATTCGGAAC
>JAJYIL010000525.1 GCA_021790055.1 Bacteroidota bacterium | reverse complement strand
CTGTAATTTCTTTGTAAGATGGTTGATGATATTTGGAAATTAAAATTCATCAACCATGTATTAACTTCATTAGTTATTTTTCAGAAAATCTTCTCCATAAAAAATACACCGGAATTCCAATCAAAACAATAACAACACCGGGCCAGGTGTACATTGGTTTGAAGATGAGTAAGTCGATGCAGATACCTGCAGCGCACAAAATATAGATAGCTGGTACTACCGGATAGCCCCATGCCTTATACGGACGCTCAACGTTTGGACGCAATTTACGGAGCCGGAAAATTCCTAAGATGGTAAGAATATAAAAAATTAAAACGGCAAAGATAACATAGTCGAGCAAATCATTGTAGGTACCTGACAAGCAAAGCAGGCTTGCCCAAACGGCTTGTATTGCAAGAGCAAAACCGGGAACAGAGTGTTTATTCAGAGACGCCGTTTTCTTAAAGAACAACTTGTCTTTTGCCATAGCATAATAAACCCGCGCCCCGGAAAGGATAAGACCATTGCTGCAGCCGAAAGTAGAAATCATGATTAACAAAGCCATAATGACGACGGCAGGGCTTCCGAAAATCATAGATGCGGCTGCCGTCCCAATTCTATCACTCATTGCAAATTGAATTCCTCTTTGCAAAGCATCCGTACCCACCGGATTTCCTCTTAATGGAAGCACCAATATGTAGCCTACATTTGCAGAGATATATAAGAGAGTAACAATTAAAGTCCCAAGAAATAGACTTAACGGAATGGTTCTTTTTGGATTAACAACTTCTCCAGCAGTAAATGTAATGTTATTCCAGGCATCGCTGGAGAAAAGCGAGCCGACCATTGCAACCCCGATTGCCGCCAACAGCATTAAACCGGAAAGCGGCTGAAATGATTCAACATTACTACCGGAAAGATGAGTCCAGCTTGGATTCCAGAAATCCGTGAAGTTTGCATGCTCAGCTACGACATTTCTTCCAATTAGAAAAGCAAGTATAATCAAAAGGAACAAAGCCAGAGCTTTAGTAGAAGTAAAAATATTTTGGATAGTTTTTCCTGTTCTTAATCCGAGCATATTTAGGTAAGTAAGAAAAACGATGGTTGCAATTCCTAAAAGCCGGGCTGCAGAAATGTGAAGTCCCAAAGCATTAACCAAAATATTTTGCTCGCTGAAGAATGGGATAATTACCGCAGTGAACTTTGCGAACGCTACGGCAACCGCAGCAATAGTTCCGGTTTGAATTACAAGGAATAAAGCCCAGCCGTAAAGGAAACCAACCAACGGATTATATTCTTCTCTTAGATAAACATACTGTCCGCCGGCTTGAGGCATCATACCGGCAAGCTCGCCGTAGCTTAGTGCGGCTGTAATTGTTACAGCGCCGGTTATCAACCAAACTAACAGAAGATAGCCGGGAGAGCCGATAGTTCTGCCAATGTCTGCACTAACAATAAAAATACCGGAACCAATCATCGATCCGATGACGATCATTGTCGAATCGATGAGCTTAAGTTCTTTTTTGAATACACGGGCTGATTTGCCCGCGGAATCCATTTGAATTGTAGAAGCAGCCGGTTGATCTATCATATACTCCTTTCAAAAAAAGTGTAATGTATGGATTTAATCTACAAATAATTTTTAAAATAAATATATGTTTAAACTATTTCCGGTTGCTTCATTTTTGTTATTTTTTTAAGTTCGACTCTTATTATTTGACGAAAGAAGGAAACATCAACCATTCAGGTAAAAGAAAGCATTTCTGAAAATAGAAGCTTAAAAAAGATTCTCGGCGTCGGCTTTGGAATAGCTATTACGATAGGCGGTACAATTGGCGTCGGAATTCTACGCACACCCGGTATTGTAGCTGCAAAGCTTGGTAGTCCTGTTTTAATAATGATTGCCTGGATTATCGGCGGTATCTATTCCCTGTTCGGGACTTTATCCGTTATTGAACTTGGGACCTCAATTCCAAAAGCGGGAGGCTGGTACGTCTTTGTAAGAAGAGCGTTCGGAAACTATGCCGGTTTTGTAATAGGCTGGAGTGATTGGATTGCAAACTGCGCCTCTCTTGCGTCTATTGCCCTGGCGATAAGTGAATTTACGGCAATTCTTTTCCCGGCTATTAATTTCCTTATAAGAGAAATTACAGTCGTATTTATTTTAGTCTTTGCCGCAATCCAATGGATAGGTTTACGCTCAGGAAGCAGAGCCCAGGAATTTACAAGCTTTGTTAAGGCACTGATATATTTTGCCTTTATTGCTGCCTGCTTTCTATTCGGAAGCTCAAAGCCTTCATCAGCGACAGGTTTCATGCAATTTCATTCAACATTTTCGGTATTATCCTTTGGATTTATCATTGCACTTCAATCAATAATTTTTTCTTATGACGGCTGGTATAACGTAATTTATTTTTCCGAAGAAGACAAAAATCCAGATAAGAATCTGCCACGCTCAGCAATAGGCGGAGTTTTAATAACTATTATAATCTACCTTTCAATAAATGCGGCGCTGCTTTATGTTCTGCCTTTTTCAAAGCTGTCTGCATCTATTGCACCGGCAACAGATGCTGCACAAATAATTTTCGGAACGGCAGGCAGTAAAATAATTACAGTACTATCAATAGTTGCACTAATCAGCGTATTAAATGCAGTCCTGCTAGTTGCAACCAGAATAATCTTCGGACTGGGGCGCGACGGACTTTTTACGGAAAAAACTTCTGAAGTCAGCCATAGCGGTACACCGCGCATAGCTTTAATAATAACGACTTTATTCGTAGTGATTCTAATAGTTTCCGGTTCTGTTGAAACACTGATTGCAGTTTCCGCTTTTTTCTATGTTGCAAATTATTTTATGGGATTTACTTCGTTGGTTTATTTGAGGAAGAAGGAACCGGATTTGAAAAGACCATTTAAGACCTGGGGATATCCCGCAACAACATTTATATTTTTAACAGGCTCATTTATTTTTTTAATCGGCGATATTTTTGGAGATCCGCTGAACGCACTGTTTGCATTAATC
>JAJYIL010000524.1 GCA_021790055.1 Bacteroidota bacterium | reverse complement strand
GTTGGTGTGTCCTTCAATTTTAACGATTCCATTGTGCACAGAAAAATAGATATCTTTTCTTTGCAAAGGAAATTTATCTTTCAAAACATCTCCCAAAAGTATTTTCATATTTTTATTGCTTTCAGCAGCTTGAAGCGATAGTACTTTTATATTGTTGACCACACCTAAAGCACCTTTCTGCCATGACGCTACAGTTTCTGCTAATAATCTTTCCTTCGGATAGCTTACAGTTCCTCTCAATTCAATTACTCCATTACTTACGGCAACCTTTATCCTGTTCGGTTCCAGGATCGAGCTTTCCAATTTCAAATCTTCCAAAAAGTTCGCTTTAATTATATCATCCGGGACTTGCCTGGTATTAACTTCAACATAGTCTCTTATGCCTTTTACTCCTCTTACTTTTTCAGCAATATCAAAAATTCTGTATTTATCATAAAGGCGGTTAACGGTACCCTTAATAGTTACAATTCCGTTCTTTGAAGATGAAACAGAAAAATGATTATTGAAATGATTTGACAGAGCAGCACGCACACGTTGAGGCAAATCACCATGCTTGACTGAGGCGATGGATGAGTTGACGCTTACAAGCGCTATTATTAATATTATAATTGCTAAAGCATAACCGGATTGATTTTTGAGGTAAATCATTTTGTTCTCCAATAAAAGTTTTACATTTCGGTATGTATAGACGAAAAAAAAATTAAGTGGTTTTTATATGATGACACAGAGCAAATGCTTCTCTTTTGCACTTTTCAGGTTTTATCGAATTGACAAACATGATAATGAAAATAAATAATCGCCGTCAGCCGCTTTATGCAACCGAACAGCGATTAGCTAACCATAGAGAGAGAAAGAAAGTGGGTTTATTTTGGGGAAAGAGTAATCGTACCAGCATCCGTGTTTTGACCGCTTGCAACAACTACATTATTAAGCATAGTGCTTTTGAAAGTTGTCGTATCGGAAGCTTGAATATTCAAAGTGTAGGTGCCTGCAGGCAAAGCCATCATTTTGAAATATCCGCTGAAAGAATCTGCATACGCTGATACGGTATCGCCGTTTGCAACTGTCCAAACAACTGCACTTGCAGTAATCGGCAAAACTGTTCCCGAAATTGTTCCCGAAGTTTCATTTGCCACGCAGCGAATAACAGGCTGTAGAATATATTTGTTGCCAGCTTGAATTATGGATTTTGCTGCATTAAAATCGAGAGTAAGCTGATAAGTTGCGTTAGCTTGAATATCAAAATCAGCATTTAGCTTAACTCCGGTTTGAAATCCGCTGGGGACAGTTAGGCTGTAACTAGCACCATTTATTACAACATTGCTCCCGGCGCCTAATATTAATCTTATCTGAGTATAATGACCTGCTGCAAGCATTGAATCTCCAAGAACTGTTGATATGCCGTTTCTCAAGGTTAGCAAATCATAAATGTGCGGTGTACTGTTTAGAACAAACCATCCGCCGTTGGAATCGCTTGTTGCAGAATGGACGTCGACTTCAGTTACATTGATAAAAACTGCATCGAATCCGGCAGGAGAATCTACCATGTACATTTTCAACTCTCCGCTTCCGGATGGAGATGTTGGATTATCCTTTGAACATCCGGAAAATAAAAGTATAAAAATTACTGGTAGTCCAAGAAATACTTTTTTCACTTTGCCCTCCAAAATTAAAATTGTTTTTTTGAACTTGTTAAATTATGCCCAATTATGATGCCATTCAAATTTTCCAAAATAGCGCATAAACTTTGCATTACATGCGAAATTATTTCGGTGCAATGAAATTTCTTCACCCGGATATTCCCGATTAATTTTCACAATTTATATTTAGTCGATTTAATAATATTTATCTTTGTTATGAAGATATTTCGGAAAAGTAAAGGATAATAAATTGAATAAAGCCGAAAATGGAAATATAAAAAAGCGTTCTGCAATACTATTAATCCATTGCCCCGACCGAACCGGTCTGGTTGCAAGTGTTACGGAGTTTATCGGCAGGAACAACGGCAACATACTTTATCTTGAACAGTATGTTGATATGGAAAAGAAAATATTTTTTATGCGTGTTGAGTGGGATTTATCCGGCTTCCTTATAGCTGATGAAAAAATAGGCGTGGAGTTTGATTCTTCCATCGGCAATAAATTTCAGATGAAAAAAGAGCTTCACTTTTCTGATGAAATTTTACGCATGGCTGTCTTTGTCTCCGATATGCCGCATTGCCTTTATGATATTATTTCAAGATTTTCTTCCGGCGAATGGAATGTGAATGTACCGGTAATCATAAGCAACCATCAAACGCTTCAGCCTATTGCTGAAAAGTTTGGAATTGATTTTAAATTCTTTCCGGTTAACAAGTCAGCCAAACATGAACAGGAAAAGCTTGAGCTTAAACTTCTTGAAGATCTAAAGATTGATTTTATCGTGCTGGCAAGGTACATGCAGATTTTAAGTGAAGACTTTGTTTCGAGGTTTCCTAATAAAATAATTAATATTCACCATTCTTTTCTGCCGGCGTTTCCCGGTGCAAAGCCATATCACTCGGCATACGAAAGAGGAGTTAAGGTTATCGGTTCTACAAGCCATTATGTTACCGTTGATCTGGATGCCGGTCCGATAATAGAGCAGGATGTTGTAAGAGTCAGCCATTCAGATTCAATTCAAGATTTGATAAGGAAGGGAAAAGATTTGGAGAAAGTTGTACTATCACGTGCGGTGTGGAATCATATTCAAAGAAAAATTCTTGTGTACGATAACAGGACGGTTATCTTTAGCTGATTAAATTATTCAAACCTGGTTATTGAAGGAGCGAAATAAATTACTGACTTTTAACTTCAGCTTGTATTCTTATCTTTCCAGCTTTTTTAAAATAAAAGACGAAGCTTATTTTCTCCCCGGCTTTCAAATCTCTTTTTAAATTAATTAGCATAACATGGTAGCCGCCCGGTTTAAATTCAACAAGAATGTTTGCAGGTACAGAAACTGATTTTACTCTTTTCATTTCCG
>JAJYIL010000523.1 GCA_021790055.1 Bacteroidota bacterium | reverse complement strand
TTAAAATCTTAGCTGTATGCGCACCAGAAAGCTGAATGAAAATAGATTTTGGAAAGTTAAATTTTATTCCTGAAAGTTCCTTGGACATTAATTTTAATTGGCTATCCGGAACACATAGAAAAAAAACATTGCAACTCATCGGTAAATCTTGAAGGTTATCGGAATAAAGGTTTATATTAAATTTATTCGCTAATATTTTTGCCGAAGAAATGCTTTTACTTACAACAATTGATATTATAAATCCTGAATTAATTAAAGAATTAGTTAATGAGAAGGCAATTTTCCCCGCTCCAATTATAGCTATATTGAATTTTATCTCAGACAACTAATCACCATAAATTACTGCGGAGAGATACCCAACAACCTGACTATCATCGCCAGAAGTGTCTCCTGAGTCACTTCTATTAAGAATAAGCGATTTATTCTTACCGGAAAAAGCAGCTGCCTTCATCATTGCAACAATCGGTCCGCCGCCGCAAGCTTCACAATATCTATTCTCAAGATCTAGTTGCAATCCGTCAATATCAAAATCTCTGATTCTTTTTTCAACAATCGAATCGAGCAGGTTAGCTTCGTCTTTAGAATAGTAATGTGAAAGATCAGAACTGGCTAAAATTATTGTTTCATCATCAATTACTTTTGAAAGTTGGTTAGCCAGATCATCAACATTATTTTTTTTCTGATCACCAATTACAATTGGGACAATCTTGATGCCTGACAAAACCTTTTGCAGAAATGGAATTTGTACTTCGATTGCATGTTCTTCTTTATGCCCAACTGAACCAAAAAAAATGAAATTGCTTCCTTTAATTAATCGAAGAGCAATTTCTTTATTTATTTCCACAATGCCGAGCGGAGTTTCAAACGCATCGCCATCATAAATCGAAATACCATCAAAATATTGCCGGTGGCTTGGCGAAATGATAATAACGTTTTTTATTTTTTTATCCTTCAAGGTATTGAAAGCAAATGCGGCTGTTTTTCCTGAATAAATGTATCCGGCATGAGGTGAAATTATCCCAGTTACCGAAGTAAGAATTTGAGCTGGCTGAGAAACTGATAAGAGTATATCTAACTCATGGTTAAGTTTTTTGGGATCAGACGAATAAAATGTTCCAGCAACAGCTGGTTGCCTAATTTTGCTCATGGGTTCTTTTCCGCTTTCCTTCTTCCGAAAAAACTGTCGCCGTGAAAGTTTTTATATCAAGAAAATCCGTCTCCCATGCATATGGTTCAATACCTGCTTTTTCGCAAAGTGCAGTTAAAAATTGTTGAATATTGTAATTGTTTTCTTTTGCAACTTGAGGAAGCAGCAAAGCGCGATTAAATTTTGTATCGAGCACCAAGCCATGCTTGCCGATTTCAATTTGCTGGTAGCTTGAAATTGGAGTAAGCAGTGATAGAATCGATATTTCGATATTTACGCGCGAAAACTCTTCTTCACTTAGCGGATAGAATCGGGGATCGTTTGTAGAAGCTTGCTTTGCTGCCTCACAGACGGTATCAAACAAAGTCATATTAGAGCTTATATATCCGATGCATCCTCTAAGCTTATTATTGACAGTTAATGTTACAAATGCTCCTGGACCAACTTGCCCAAGCTCTGGGAAATAATTGTAATCAACAACCGGGATTGTTTTTTCTCCGAATAAAGATTGGATTGAATCCCGGGCGGCTAAAATTAAAATGCCTTTTTCTTCCTCAGTCAGTTCCATAAATCCCTCAGTGTTATTTTTAGATTATTCTTTTAATGAGCAAACGAGAAGTTTTTCTTTCTCAATCAACAGAAAAATTAGCTCGTCTTTGACAAAAAAGGAATCCGGAACAAATGCGTTGACGCGAGCATTTAAAGTTACTTCAAAAATAGTCTTTTTAGAAAGAATATCAATAGCCGCAAATTTATTTTCTAAACTGTTCCCATCGGTTGGTTTATGATAGCTTAACAATAGCAGGTTTTCTAAATTTATAAATTCTATTTTGCCTGTGATAAAATTGCTCTCATAAAATTCTTCTAAAAGAATTTTATTTGAATCATTAATGTCTGCTTTTGAATCAAAATATTCTGGGAAAAAATAGCCCTCATAATTTTGACGGCTAATCGCCTCTTCGCGCAGCATATTCACAGAAGATGCATCTTCACCCAGTTCTTCAATCATTTCCCCGTTTCTATAATCAAGAGTATAGAATTTTCTTCCTTCAAACATTTGCCTGTAGCCATACAATTTGTTTTCCAAAATAAACAGGAAGATAAATTCTTCGGTATTCCACAAGACTTTTTGCGTAATCGTATCGTATGCAATTATGCCTATGTGCCCCGGCATATCAGGCTTAAGATATTTGTGAAAAAAAATTATATCTTTATAAATAGTTTCAATCCCAATCCAATACTTTTCATCAAGTTGAAGGTTACTGAATTTTTTTTTACCGGTATAGATATCAAGACAGTTAAAAAATGCTTCTTTTGTTTCAACGTTTCTATCTTCAATAATAATTTTGCCGGAATCTGTCGGAATCAATCTCCAGATTTGTCTTCTGTTTGAATATTCATATTCTTTTTTAATTTTCATTTTAAGTCAGACTAATTAATTTCTTCGAACTTTGCTGTAAAGTGACGAAGCATGGGAGCCTCATAAATTATCTTATAACCTTTTAGAGAATTTCTTTGCCTAAATACTTCTATAATAATTTCTAAAACATAATCGATGTGACTTTGTGTATAAACCCTTCTCGGAACTGCAAGGCGAACTAATTCCATCGGTGGCGGAATGAGCTTTCCTTTTTTATCATACTTTCCAAACATAACGCTGCCTATTTCTACCGATCTTATTCCTCCTTCAATATACAATGCAGCAACGATTGACTGCCCGGGAAATTCTTCTGGCGAAATATGAGGAAGGAATCTTTTCGCATCTAAATAAATTGCGTGCCCACCGGGCGGCTCAATTATCGGAACTCCTGCTGCCACTAATCTTTCACCAAGATATTCAATACTCCTAATTCTGTATTCAAG
>JAJYIL010000522.1 GCA_021790055.1 Bacteroidota bacterium | reverse complement strand
GAAGATGGGATATTAATTTCTCTTCTGAACCAGACAACTCCATTAAGAATACCGAGATTAGTTTCATCCGCCCAGTAGCCTGGAACCTTCATCGAACGCCAATCAGCATTATTTAATGATGGATCATACCACATGTGCATGGGATCTTTGTTGCCTAAATCGACTTTCCACAGCTCAGTATACCATGCATTAATTCTTGAATTATCTGAAGTATGAATTCTGTTGATTAGTATACTGTCCTTAAGCATTTGCGCTTGATTATAGTATACGGGAAATTTTTTAAGAGCAGCGGCACTTATCCATGATTCAATCGGAGAGCCGCCGAGGCTTGAGTTGATTAAGCCGATCGGTACTTTATACTTTTCATACAAGAACTTTCCGAAGAAATAAGCAACTGCAGAAAAGTTAGGAGTATTTTTAGGGCTCGCAATTTTCCAACGTCCTTCCCTGACAGGTATGTTTTCTGTTTTTATTTCTTCCTGCGGGCTGTTAAAGTTATAGCTGTCGGGAACCTTAAACTGCCTGATAAATTTATTTTCCGAGTGTGCAATTTCTCCCGGATAATTCCAGCTTACTCTTCTCATCCATAATTCCATGTTTGATTGACCCGAGCAGAGCCAAACATCTCCAATCATTATGTCATGGATTGTAATTGAATTGCTTGCATCAATCTTCATTTCATAAGGACCGCCGGCTTTCATCTTTGGAAGCTCAATACTCCAGTCGCCTTTATTATCAGCAACGGCATTATAAGTCGAATTCATAAAATGAAGTGTAACTTTTTCATCCTTAACAGCCCATCCCCAAATCTTAACATTAATGTTTCGCTGCAGAACCATTTCATCACTGATAAGTTTCGGAAGCCTTACCTGGCTGAACGCAGTAATCGAGATAAATAGGATGAACAATGGACCTGATTTTAAAAACCTTTTAAACATGAATAATATCTCCTAAAAATTATTTATCCTTACCTAAACATTTTCTTTGGAATATTTGAATAATGGAAAGGTAATTGCATCCAATATTCCATTATTCCACTTTTCCATGATGCCGTTTAATGCCATTAAAATATCTTTCGGCAAATTTTATAAATGTAGGCCAATTATTTATTGTAGTATGCCCGCCGTGATGCTGTCTAAAAGCAATATCGCCTTTGATCAAAGCGGTTCCTATTGGAGGCATAACTGTAGTACCCAAATCTTTTTTGCCGAGAAGTTTGTAAACAGGACCAGCGGCAACTGCAGCCATAAACTGTCCTTTATCATCAACCCAGTTGCCTTCTACTTTAGGCGAGCCGCAGCTTATAAATACAGGACGGGGCGCGCACATTGCAATGAGTTCGTGGGAATCAACCGGCAAATCATTCGGAGTAAGAGGTCCCGCATACTTTAAGAAGTTACCGCAGAACCATTGATACTCGTAAGATGAGGCAAGGTTTTCCACTTGTTCCCCGAAATGCCTTCTGCATAAAGTAGCGCCGCCTTTACCTGAAGAGCCGATAAATCCAATTGCGAATCTTTGATCATAAGCCATTGTTACCAGCGCAGCTTTACCATAACGTGAAAGACCTTCGATACCGACTTTATTTCCGTCGACAGATTTATCCGTCTTTAAATAATCCAAAGCTCTGCTTGCACCCCATGCCCAGGCACGCAGGGTTCCCCAATCATCCGGCTTGCGGGGCTGACCTTTATTAACTAAACCGATAATTCCTTTGGTTAATCCTGCACCATTATCTTCCTGAAAGCTTGTTGGTATTAATTCGGCAAAGCCCCATCCTTTTCTTAATACCATCGGCTGCCAGGTAGACATTGAATCGATCATTTTTTTAAATCTTTCTGGAATTTTAAACCCCGGCGGAAATATAAATCCGAATTCCATCATCACCGGTACTGCACGTTTTATATTGGCAGGCGTTGTTAATGTTAAATCTATATTTACATCTATCAATGGGTAAGTTGAATTATCGACATGCCCTTTCAGCTTCTTAATAATTACAGGAATATTTTTAATGGTACTTTTCTTAACGCTTACCACTTCCCAATTTACTTTAGGAACATCTTTTGGAACAATGCCATAAACTTCTTCATCAAATTCTTTTTTGATTTCCGGTCTGCGAAGCTTCCACCACATTTCAGGAATAGTAACCTTTTCGCCGTTGTTCAGTACCAGAGGATTAGGAAGATTAGGATACGGATTTGCTATAGCTTCATTTGAATTGGCTGCATTAGGCGCCTTCGGATCTCCTGACGGACCTGGTCGAAGCGAATCAATTCCAAGAAGCTTCAACAGTCTTGCATGGTCCTGCGCCGCGGTAAGTACTACCGGAGGTTTAAGTGAATCCGAAGCATTGTTTGAGTTTGACTGAGCAAATGACCGACAAATTACTATTGCAGCAATCGGAATTATATAATTTATACTTTTCATTTTATTTAATCAGGGAAATGGTTATAAAATTTTCATAGCTGGTAAATGAGTTACCAGCCATGAAAAATATTACTTCGTGTGAACGAACATTAGATCTATTTAAGCAGCATCAGTTTCTTGGTCGCTACAAAGTTGTCTGCTTGAATCTGGTAGAAGTAAACACCGCTTGCCAGGTTTTGAGCATCGAATGTAACGGTGTAGTTACCCGCTGCTTGTTCCCTATTAACCAGGGTTTGAACTTGCTGTCCCAAAATATCGTAAACTCTCAGCAATACCTTTGACGGCTTTGCCAGGCTGTAACTAATTCTGGTGCTCGGGTTAAAAGGATTCGGATAATTCTGCATCAGCTCAAAGCTTGACGGAACATTTGATGCGGTTTGCTCTACACCAGTTAAAGGATTATCCTTAACATATTGAGCCAGCCATGTCATCGCCGGTCTCCATGTATTATCCGAACGAACAAGATAACAAGTGGTCTGCCACATTTCACCTTGCATATATCCCCAGAGAGTAATTCCCTTTACTGCGGGGCTTGTCCATAATATCGGGAATATTTTTTTATACAATTGAAGCTGTGTATTATCATCCGGTGTACCG
>JAJYIL010000018.1 GCA_021790055.1 Bacteroidota bacterium | reverse complement strand
CCCGTTCACCTGAAATAATTTTTTGGTGCGCCGGACAGTTATATCCCCCTAATCCTTCGAGCGATATCTATCCGCATTTTATAAAGGAGTTGCCGGAGTTTAACAGAGTTTCCGCTTTGTTAAAAGGAGAATCTCGCGGTGTGCCGATTTATCTCCCTTACGGTTCAACCGGCGAATATAATATTTTTGGCTACCTTGGAATGGCAGGCATACCATTAACGCCTGTTGCAGAGTTTCCAAAGGAAAGCGAGAATGCAATCTTTACTCTTCAGTCTTTGAAAGATAAAAACCTTGCTTCTGAAATGATGGATAGACTCAAGAACGGAAAAGATGTTTTTATGACGTGGGGATTATGGAAGAAGCTTAAAGACACAGACTTTAATAACACACTAAGCTTTGTCGATTACGGCGGTACTGTTTCTTCCGATGAATTTAGAATTTATGAGCCTGGATTTAGAGAGAGAGAGGTAAAGGTTTTAAAGACGTTTTCATTCGAAAGTATTAGAACAACTACCTGGCCCGGTGATCGTCGCATTGCCCTAATAAAGAAAGATTATGATTACGGGATTTTATTCGCTACACCATATTATAAAGGTACTATGTACGTTTTGAATTTGCCGGATGACTATTACGATTTGCTTGAATTGCCAGATGAGGCTCTTAATACAATTAGAAGTGCATTTAATAAAGAGCTCGGCTTCGAGCTTGATGGTCCTGCTCATGTCGGAATATATTTATTCGGCGATAACCAGTACGTCCTTTACAATATGGAGAACAAAGATGCTGAGATGTCTTTAAAATTCACAAGGAAAATTCCAACAGAAGGTTGGAAAGAGCTTGTTCAGAATGTTCGTTTGAAAGTTGAACAGAATAATTCTTTCGTAAAATACGGAGGGACAGTTATTAGCACTATTTCTTTAAAGTTAAGACCTTTTGAGGTTGCAGTCGTTCAAGCCCCATAATTATAGTAAGGATTAGAGAGTTAGTAACTTTTTCGTTTTCACCTCAAAATCTAAAAAGAAATCAGAGGTCATTGTCTGACCTCTGATTTCTGACTTTTGAGATTTGATTTCCTTAAAAACGAAGAGGATCTTTATACTGTTAATGATTTAAACAAGTAAACTTATTTCCCCGGCTTTAAAATTATTCCCTTATTTTTTCTTCCGTTAATCTTTACCGTAATCGGATAAGAGCACCGGATATGTTTAGTAAACTTCAACTCTTCAACCGGGTCCTGAGCAGAGAGCCATTCCCAATCAATAAATTCGAAATCATTAGATGAGCTTACGGTAAAATATCCTACTTTAAAAGAAGTTATGTTTTGAAAGAAGTGGGAGCCTTGTGAAGGCGTTACATCGAGGTCTTTAAAACCAGATTCAACAATTACGCTTGCGCCGGAAATTTGGTCCCACGTTACCGGAATGCCAAGCCAGTGATCGAGACTTCCCCAGCGTCCGACTCCTATCAGTATGTACGGCTTCTTGTCATCAAGAAGCTTCGTGTTAATCATGCTCACTTCATTTGCTGCCTCAATACTTTTGGATCTATCGAACTTCTGGATATCGACAACTACAATGTCGTAAATATCTTTTATTTCACCGTTGCCCAGCACCTGGTTACTTGAGCAGAGCAATATATCGCGCTGATAATTATCAACATCTAATTCTTCCACTTCCTGGCTTATCACTAACGGACGCATTTGAAGCATTGCAAAATCCTTTAAGTGCCCGTCTTGTGAATTTAAATTCACTGCAAACTCTATCTCGATCGGAACACCCATACCAAAGGTGCCTAAATCCAAAAGCATTTCCAATATCTCGGCAAGCGGAAATGCCTTTTGTTTAAGAATAGGAGCGAAGGTTACAATCCGTTTGCCCTTTCTGCTAATGCCGTCATAAACCGCATCGTTATCAATAGAGTAAGTTGAGCCGGCATAATATAAAGTTTCATCTTCTTCAGCCTTTGAAAGATCAAACCTCTTTACTAATTGATCCGGCGGATGAGTAGAATCCTGGTTCAAATGCCCTTTTATATCAAGCGCATAAAATTCCTGCTGGGCATTTCGTATCGTTTCTTTTGTGGAATAAAACTGAAGCAGATGCCGCGGATACTTCGGGCAAAACCTTACTGCATTGCCGCCGTCAACAACCTGCTTGCCGAGTCCCAATGCCGTCAAAGCAATTCCATCAACAGATTTTTGCGGGGGCACCGGATAAAAGTTATATGACTTTGCAACGCCTGCAAAATCCGGGTAGAATCTGCCTGAATGCTGGAAACCTACAAGCTTCTGAACAATCACCGCCATCTTCTCTTCCTCGAGACGGTACGAAGTTGCCTTCATATAGTCCTGAGCCTTCTTATAGTAAGTCGAAGCATAAACTCCTTTGATGCAATGAAGAAGCTCGTCAAGCCTAACATTGATGTCGGGATCATTGTTCGGAATCATAAATGTTTGGTAAACGCCTGCAAAAGGCTGGAACTGCGAGTCCTCAAGCAAGCTTGACGAGCGTACTGCAAGGGGCTCGTGTATTGTATCCAGGAAATCCAAAAGTTTATTTTTTATTTCCGTTGGAAATAAAGTTGCCTCTATAAACTTCCGGCTTATTTCCGTATCCGGGTAGCTGCTAAGCGTAAAGACATCCAGATGATTATCTTCAAGAAACTGATCGAAGACGTCCGTTGCGATAACAACTGCAGAGGGAACAGAGATTTCTATTCCTTCAAACTTATACCGGATTTTATCGTTGTTTATCAAAGTATTAACGAAGCCGAGCCCCCGTGCCTTTCCTCCAAGCGATCCGCTGCCGATTCTTGCAAAGCTGTTTTTGGGATCGAAGGTTTCTTTATCGAAGTCGGTTATAATTCCCCGTAGCCGGAGTTCCTGGTAAATTCCAATTGAATCTATCAGATCATTTCTTAAATGGGTAACAGATTTAAATTCCGATACCTTCCGCGGTCGCAGCCTGTGCGCCAGCCAGAATTCAGTACGCGCTTTAAGCCATTTTGAAAAATGATTCCGCTCTGCATGGTATAGTATGCTTTCGTCCGGAACAATTCTTAGCTGATCCTCGAGTGTCTTCATGTTTGCAGCTCTGCCAACTACCGTGCCGTCTCGAGTCTGGAAGATAAAATCTCCAAAGCCGAAATTGTTCATCATGAAATCCCGCAGTTCATGCAGAAGCTTTGGTGAGCCCTTAAGCAGGAATGATGCGCCTGCTTCGTAAGCTTTGCTTTCGTAGTCGGAATTACTTGACTGAAGAAGAATGGGAATGTCTTCGTGTCGGGCTTTAACTGCTTTTGCAAACTTTATACCTGCTTCGGGATCTCTTACGCCGTAGTGCCTGAAGTTGCTGTCGGTTATTATACCAAGAATGAAGTCTTCGTACTTCGTATAATATTCCCAGGCTTCTTCAAAAGTCGTGCAGAGAAGAATTTTCGGTCGCGCTCTCATTCGCAGGAACCGGTGAGTAATGTTTACGCCTTCGGAGATTAAACGCTGCGATTGCTTGAATGTTTCCGTATAAATAAGCGGTAGGTAGGTTGAGTAAAATTTTACGTTGTCTTCGACCAATATAATTACTTGAACGCCGACTGCAGCGGTATCGTTATCCACGTTTATTCTGTCTTCTACATATTTTACAATACCGATGATTAAGCGGAAGTCTCCCTGCCAGATAAATATCCTGTCGAAAATGGAAGTATCATAGCTGGCTATTAATTCTTTCCGTTCCTTATTGTCGTATGCAAGAAGGATGATTGGAACAGTTATGCCTGCTCTTCTTATCATTTGAGCAAACTTTACCGGGTGCATGTCTTCAATATGGAGAGTAGTAATTATTAGGTCGTAATAATTTTCTGAAACGGCTAACTCAAAAGCTTCGGCACCGGTAGCAACGTGCGTTATCTCCGGCGCCTGGCTTAAGTTTAGCACCTGGTATTCTTCACGAAGCAGTTCGTAAAGCCTGCCGTCCTCTTCAAACAGGTAGTAATCGTACAAGCTTGAGACAAGAAGAATCTCCCGTATTTTGTACCGCATCAACTTTTGGAACTCTTTAATGCGGCTGCTGAAAATATCTTCTATGTCCAGCAGGTTAAATTTTTGTTTAGATTCTTCAGTCATAAAATAATTATTCGGATAAGCCGGAGTTAATTATATTAAAATATTTGCATAGCGCATGGTGCAAAGCGCATAGCGACGCTTTGCGCTTTGCCATCGACTTTCTTTTCCAATTATCAAATGTCTAATACAAGATCAACTAAATTTACTACAATTTATTAAACTAGTCCTAAGTCCAGCATTGCATCTGCAACCTTTAAGAAACCTGCAATGTTTGCGCCGTTAACATAGTTGCCCGGCGTTCCGAACCTTTCCGAAGTAACAATGCATGTTTCATGTATCTTAGACATAATTTGATACAAGCGGTGGTCAACTTCTTCTTTAGGCCAGGGCAGGCGCATACTATCCTGAGCCATCTCTAAACCTGAAACCGCAACTCCACCCGCATTAGCTGCCTTACCCGGAGCAAAAAGCATTCCTGCCTCTTTGAAAATCTTGTAAGCTTCAAGAGTTGTAGGCATGTTTGCAGCTTCACAAACACACATGCATCCGTTCTTAATTAACTCCTTTGCATCCTCAGGATAAATTTCATTCTGGGTTGCGCACGGCATTGCAACGTCAACTTTTATTCCCCAGGGTCTCTTGCCCGGATAAAATTCAACCTTTCCGCTTGGTGCGGATCCGCTTTTGGCAGAGAATTTATCGGCATAATCTTGAACCCGGTCATTTACACTCGCTCTCATCTTCAGCATGAAGTCGATTTTTTCTCCTTTAATTCCGTCTTTGTCGTAAATGAAGCCGTCGGGTCCGGAAAGTGTAACTACTTTACCTCCAAGCTGTGTAATCTTTTGTACGGCGCCCCAGGCAACGTTTCCAAAACCTGATACTGCAAAGACTTTTCCTTCAACATCTGCATTCTTAGTCTTTAACATTTCCTGTGCAAAATAAACTGCGCCGTACCCGGTAGCTTCGGGGCGAATTAAAGAGCCGCCCCAGTTTAAGCCTTTACCGGTAAGTACTCCTGTAAATTCATTATGCAATCTCTTGTATTGTCCGAATAAAAATCCGATTTCCCTGGCACCTACTCCTATGTCGCCTGCCGGTACATCGGTATGAGGACCAATATGACGGAACAATTCAGTCATAAAGCTCTGGCAAAAGCGCATTACTTCGTTATCGCTCTTACCTTTTGGATTGAAGTCCGAGCCTCCTTTGCCGCCGCCCATCGGTAAGGTAGTCAAGCTGTTCTTAAATACCTGCTCAAACGCTAAGAACTTCAGGATGCCTAAATTAACCGATGGGTGAAATCTTAATCCTCCTTTATAAGGACCGATTGCACTGTTCATTTGTATTCTAAAGCCTCGGTTAATATGAATTTCTCCCTGGTCATCCATCCACGGGACACGGAACATTATTAATCTTTCCGGCTCAACCATTCTCTCAAGAATTTTTGCGGAGCGGTATTCCGGGTGGCGCTCCAATACAACATCAAGCGATTCAACGAACTCCTCTACCGCTTGATGGAACTCAGGCTCATTTGGATTTTTAGCCTTTACTTCTGCCAATAATTTTTTTGAATAATCAGACATATAAACTCTCTAATAATTATTTTTGTAATTAACTTGGCTAAACTTAGTAATTATAGGATAAAAAAGCTCAATCAGTATAATTACAAAACTTATCTATTTACTACGTCACCTTCGAAATTTTGAAACATTTAGTCCAGTTCGCCTTTATTAAAAAAGGTCGATTGAAACCGGTTTTTAATTTATTAAAGAAATTTCAACTTAATGATGAAATAGTATATTTGTATCTTATTTGGTACATTTCTAATAAAATTTTACAGAAATTAAAAATGTGAGGGAACCGTGACTAACGAGATTATAAAACAAAAGATAGCCCAGGCAGTTCAAATCTTAAGTGAAAAAGATATTGATCTGTGGATGACTTTCGTACGGGAAAGCGGCACAATAAAAGATCCCGCGATGGATATGATCGGCGGCGTTGGATGCACCTGGCAATCGGCATTGATGATTAACAAAGACGGCGACTCTACTGCAATAGTCGGCTCACTTGAAGTTGAAAACTTCGAAAGGTTCAGCGGATATAAAAATGTCACCGGCTATGTCAAATCAATCAGAGAGCCGTTGAACGAATATTTAGCTAAAAAGAATCCTAGGAATATTGCCGTTAACTTTTCGAGGAACTCCAATCTTGCCGATGGATTAACACACGGCATGTTTTTAATTCTGCTTGAGCATCTTAAAGAAACAGACTTTGGGAAAAGACTTATCTCATCCGAAGATATAATCTCCGCACTCCGCGGAAGAAAATCCAAAACCGAAATCGAGATAATGAAGGAGGCAATCAAAGTAACTCTTGAGATTTTTGATGAGACGACTAAATTCATCAAGCAAGGCAAAAGTGAAATTGAAATTGCAAACTTCGTAAAAGAAAGAGCTAAAGCCCGCGGATTCGGACTTGCATGGGAAGAAGACCACTGTCCATCCGTCTTTACGGGACCGGAAGCTAAGAGCGCTCACGCCGCGCCATGCGATAGAAAAGTTGATAAAGGGCATCTCGTTAATATGGACTTCGGAATTAGGTTTGAAGGCTATTGCTCGGACCTGCAACGGACCTGGTATGTTTTAAAGGATGGCGAAACAAAGGCTCCTGCAGCAGTCCAAAAAGGATTCGATGTTATCCGGGACTCAATTCAAAAGGTTGCAGACAATATTAAGCCCGGCGTTACAGGATTCGACATGGATAGCATTGCGAGAAATTATATTGTTGAAAACGGCTTTGAAGAATTCCCTCACGGACTCGGTCATCAAGTCGGAAGAGAAGCGCACGACGGCGGCGGCGGTTTATTCCCCAACTGGGAGAAATACGGCAATTTACCTTTTCTAAAAATTGAGGAATCGCAGGTTTACACTATCGAGCCGCGGCATTATGTGGAAGGCTATGGAAGAGCGACGATTGAAGAAGAAGTCGTAGTTACAAAAACCGGATGCGAGTTTCGCTCAAAGCCGCAGAAGGAATTGATACTGATTTGATCAACAAATATGCTATCCCGATTCAAACGAAATGACATATTTAAAGTAGAGATAGCTCGATTTAGAATTCGCAATCTTTTCCGTAAGCCTTAAGCAGAAGCTGGTTGTATTCACGGAAAGAAATTTCCTTCGCCCCGAACATTCTAAGATGCTCGGTTATGTATTGAACATCCAACAGCACAAATTCTTTTTCGTTTAAATGCTCAATCAATTTTATTAAAGCAAACTTGGATGCCTGAGAGACTCGCGAAAACATAGATTCTCCAAAGAAGGCTCCCTGGTACTTAATTCCATAAAGCCCACCGACCAATTTGTTATCCATCCATGTTTCAACCGTGTGAACATGTCCGATATTCTTCAGCCGCAAGTAAGCTTCAATCAACTCGTCTGATATCCACGTCCTTTTGCGCAAGGCACAGCCTTTCACTACCGGAAGGAAATCAAAATCGAACCTTACTTCAAAATTCAATTTGGGAATTTCTTTCCTTAGCGAGCGGGGAATATTATAATTATTCAGCGGAATGATTGTACGGATTTCCGGTATATACCATTTAATTTCGCGTGTGGCTTCATCTGCCATTGGAAAGGCACCGCTGGAATAAAGCCGTATCATGTTAAGCGGCTTTAGAAAATCTTCAGATTCAATATACTTCTTTCGGTTCATGAATCAAATTTAATACTGGGAGGGTTATTCGTCAATTTTAACTTCCAGACGAATTATATCGTAGCCCTTCTTGGATTCGTAAGCAGCGTAGATTACTCCCAGCAGAACCAGAAGCATTCCTGCTAAAAATAAAATTGTTACTAAGTAATTCAGGCTCTCATTTCCAAGCACATATCCAAGACCGATAAAAAGTGAGGTTAGTACGAAAAACGCGACGGCAACAGTGTACGATAGAACCGCATTACGTACAAGCTTTACCCTGAATGCCAGCTTGGTAAGCTGAAGAGAAAGGCTTTCAAGTCTTACATTCTCTTCATATGCAAATTCCCTTTCACCCGCTTTGCTAAAAAGCCGCCGCCGCTCTTCATTAAGCAGCCGGATTCTATTTACTACAAGCGAATATTTATTGTTCATACCGAGAAGAAGAAGCCCGCACGCGGAAATCATCAGTCCGGGTGCTAACATCAACTGTATTACTTCAACTATTGAGATTTGCTTTCCCATCTTTGCTTATTAATTTTTATTGAAAATATTTCAATACAAATTTAATAAACAAAATACAATTACTAAATTATTTTGTTGTTTGAGTCAGAGGCTCATCAGCCTTTGGCTGAAAATTGTTTTGAACAATGAAGCAGTTTGGCAATTAGACAATTAATTAATTTATCTTTTTCCGTATGCCTCTCTCATTCGATGTCTGTTCCCTTGATGCCGGGAAAGGAATTTGATAAATCCGGAAATTCTATCATTTACGATCTTAACAAGAAAGAAGTTTGCAGGGCTCACTTTAATAAAAGAAACATGAAGCAGAATGCTCTCATCCAGGCTTTTTAAGAATCTATCAAAGTTGCCTTCCACATTCGAAGGATTTTCGAATTCGAAAAAAGCCAGCTTTGGATTTTCTTTTTTTATAAGCTCGAAAACTTCCTTTCCGTTGGCTTTTAATCCTTTCTTTGAGCTAAAAAGAAACTCAAGCAACCTTGGCAGCAACTCACTCTGACGCCTTTCATAAACAAATACAGCTTTTATCATAACAGTCTATTCCTTTGAAATCGCTTATACAATTAAACCATTTCGAAGAAGCCGTCATAACGTATGGATTACACGACGGAAATACTGTGACACAAAATAACACTTGATCGGCAATACTTAATTATGGAACTCTTATCATAAAGCATTCACGATGTATCATCGAAATCTTTAAAGGGGAGTTTATAGATAAGTTCTAATCCATCTCCTGCCCTGGTATAAAAAAGGATGGCAAGAATCTTGATGAAGAAACTCGAATCTCGATGCTTGATATCGAGTATCGAGTATCAAACATCGAGCCCCGAGACTCAAACCCAGGTTCTCTTGATGAAATCAACTACTGCTTCATCATTTGATTGAAGAAGCTCTTCGGGAGAGCCTGTAAAATGGATGACGCCTTCGTGCATCATAGCAACTTGATTGGCAACATTCTTTACACTGTACATATCATGTGTAACAACCACAGAAGTAACGCTAAGCTTTTGACTTAGCTCTTTGATTAAACTGTCTATCGAATCAGACATAATCGGGTCAAGCCCTGTTGTAGGTTCATCGTAAAGGATATAATCCGGATTTGTTACCAATGCTCTCGCAAGCCCGACGCGTTTTTTCATGCCGCCGGAAAGCTCCGCAGGCTTCAGATTTTCGGTTCCGGGCAAACCGACAAGCTCCAGTTTCTCTGAAATTATCTTTTCAATTTTCTCTTTAGAATACCCGTTACCCGATTCAACAAGCGGAAGTGAAATATTCTCGCCAACTGTCATAGAATCAAATAAAGCAGCGCCTTGGAAAAGAAATCCGAATTTCTTTCTTATCTCATAAAGATCTTTTGTATTAAGCTCGCTAACGACATGACCTTCAACCTTAACAAATCCATCATCTGGGTACAGAAGACCAACAATATGTTTTATTAAAACACTCTTGCCGCAGCCGCTCTTTCCGATTATTGCAATAGTCTCTCCTTTTTCAATATTCAGATTGATACCGTTCAGAACTTTTTTTCCGCCGAAGCTTTTATGAAGATTGACTATCTCGATCATACCAGGTTATTTAGGTTGAAATCTACATTCCTAAAATACTGAAATTTATTCAAACAGTTTTTTAATATGCTAAATCTTATTAGTTTTGATTATCATGTGAACAAGAGGTTATTATGAAGTTATATCGGCTTACTATTATTTTCTGTTTGCTTTTGGTTTCTATTCTTCCGGCTCAATCGAGCTTACCTGCCGGACAGGCAAGCCTTACAAATTATTATTCTATTGACGAATATGGATTTACTTCTCCCGGCGCGATGAGGTATGGTCTCTATGGTTATGCAAATCCCGCGCTACTATCAACTCTTAACGGACCGGATGCATTATTTACCTGGAGCAGTAAATCCGGTAATTGGAATATGCCGGATAATTGGGGATTGTTTGCTGCGGTGCCGCATTTCGGATTTGCCGCAGTTAATTCAAAGGTTGCCGGCGCCAATTTAACCAATTACAAAATTTCCACTGCGTTTGGCGATGATGCTTTTAGCTTTGGCTTCGGCTATGCAATTAACTCAGGGAATAAAAGCATCTTTAATGCATCTAATCTATTTACTATCGGAACATTATACAGACCGGATACACATCTTTCAGTCGGCTTGATAGGAAATCTTCCCGGTTCCGGAAGGGACGAAGGAATAGTTGACTTAGCTGTGCGCCCGCTTGGTAATGAATTTTTATCTTTGTTCGGAGACTATTCGATCAAACAAAATTATTATCCGCAGGAAGGTAAATGGAGCGCCGGCGCGGCAATTGAAGCGCTTCCGGGAATCAGAATTACCGGAAGATATTTTAATACAAAGTTTCTTTCAGTCGGTGTTGAATTGAGCTTCGGAAATTTCGGCGTTTCCTCAGGAGTTCATTTTGACGATAACGGAAAGAATACTTTTAACACTTATGGAATACGCTTCGGCGAATATGATAGAAATATCTTCCACGGCATGTTTAACAAAGATAATTATCTTGATCTGAATCTGCTCGGACAGTTGAAGTACCAGCGGTACAGGCTATTCGATAATTCAAACACTCTTCTTAATTTAATTGAAGCAATTGACGCGGCGAAAAACGACAACACAATTGCAGGCATTGCAATCAATACTTCCGGCATGCAGATTAGCTACGAGGGTCTTTGGGAGCTTAGACGCGAATTAAAAAAATTCAAGGCAACCGGTAAGCATGTGGTAATCTATATTGATAGAGCAGGCATTCAGGATTATACTCTTGTGTCGGTTGCCGATAAGATTGTAATGGATCCCGAAGGCAATATTATTTTACAAGGATTCCTGCTCGGACGCCAATATTATAAAAATATGCTTGCGAAGCTCGGCATAGGATTTACCGATTTGCGATACTTTAAATATAAAACAGCTTTTGAAACTTATTCCAGAGATAAGATGAGCGAAGGCGACAGTATCCAGTACCAAGACTTAGTTGATAATTTTTATAAGACAGCAAAAGATGAAATTTGCCGCGGACGTAAATTAACATCGTCAGAGTTTGACAATCTTGTAAACGACCAAACCTTGTTTACGGCTGATGAAGCCTTGAAAGCGGGGCTGGCTGATACACTTGGAAGATGGAAAGCCGTTGAAGAAATTGCAGATAAGCTTGAAGGGAAGAATGAAGGTTTTGTCGGTGCAGGTTCGCTTGAAAAATTTAATCTTCCAAAGGATAATTACTGGGGAGAGAGACCAAAGATTGCCGTCATTTATGCTTTGGGCATTTGCGCAATGGATGAGGGAATAGATGCACGGAACCTTGTTAATGATGTTAATGCTGCAGCAAATAATCCTAATGTCAAAGCAGTAGTACTAAGAGTTAATTCTCCGGGCGGAGACGGACTGGCTTCGGATATAATTGCATAGGCATTGAAGAAGTGCAAAGAGAAAAAGCCGGTAATAGTTTCTCAAGGCTCTGTTGCAGCTTCAGGCGGATACTGGCTTTCGATGTACGCCGATACTATTGTTGCTGCGCCTATGACACTTACAGGATCAATAGGAGTTATTGCAGGCTGGGCTTATAATAAAGGCTTTGAAAGTAAGATCGGAGTATCAACTGATTTCGTAAAACGCGGTGAACATGCAGACCTTGCCTTTGGCTTTACTGTTCCATTTATTGGCGTTACTCTCCCGGATAGAAATCTGACGTCGTTGGAACAGCAGAAGGCTGAATCAATAATAAAAAGTTATTACAAGGAATTTGTTTCCAAAGTTGCTTCAGGTAGAAAAGAATCTTTCAGTCATATTGATTCAATCGGGCAAGGAAGGGTTTGGTCAGGAGAGGCAGGATTGAAGAACGGTCTGGTCGATGTCCTCGGCGGGCTTTCAGATGCAATACATATCGCTGCTGAAAAAGCAGATATCAAAAATCTTCCGTATGAAATTATTGAATATCCGGAACCTGCATGGATAAATTTAAATGAGTTTATTCCAAAGCCGTTTGGATTGGAAACCGGCACTAACCAAATTATCGAAGATCTTAAATTCAGATTTGAAAACAATGGAAAGCCGCTGCCTATGCTGCCGCTGGAGGATATGGAACTGGTTGATCCGGAATAGCCAGTGCTTACACTTAAACTTATACTGCAACTTAGATCAAGATCAAGTTTAAGTTCAAGAATATAAGCAGGAAGATGATTAACGAAGTGTTAACGAAACTTCTTTACTGATTTCCTTCTTTGAAAGTAAATCGTCGATCAGGAAGGTAACTATATAATCTCCGGGCTGGTAAGTGTGCATATCAAGCTGAAAATTTATTTGAGGATTTTTCCCTTGCGCCTGATACTTGGTCATAATTATTACTTCTTCCTTCTTATTACCAAGACCGACTACATTTAGGACGGAGTTAACAGCTTTACTTAATCCTGAGCTTTCATCCTTTTTCTTTACTATTAATTTTTGTTCAAAGTCGTTAATGTCGTTTTCGTTTACACTTAAATTATAAAGCTCATAGTAAACATAAATGGGCTTGTCCGCTTCAAATATATGTGAAGGATTGGGAAGCATCGAGTAGCCGTTTCTTTTAAGCGGAAGTGCATCGCTTGTATCATGAAGTAATTTTGTCGCCAAAATTGCATCGCTGATGTCAAGTCTTCTTAATTTGAATTTCCTCGGATAAAATGGAATATGGTTTGTAGAAACGCCGTTGTCCGATTTTCTTTCAAGCTCAAATGCAAGCTCACCAGAGTCCGGGTAAACCGACATGTTGAGCGAGTTGACAAGTAGATTCCTTCCGTCCTTAACATCAACTTTATGCTTTGAGCTTACTGAATCGATAAGACCCTTATCAGAAAAGATCGGATCGTGCAAAGAATCGAAATAAAATAAACCCCATTCGTATTTTTCATGGTAATAGTTTCCTGCCCGGAGTGAATCGTAGGCATCTATTCCATAATTTACATAAACATCGGTGTAGTTATAACCTTTACTTTTAAATTGGGCAATTTCATAAGGAACTTTAAAGGTCGGTCCATCAAACCTGGGAGTATAAATCTGGAATTGAATTTTCCTCAAATAGTCAACGAGCATCGGAGTATCGCCTCCAAACTGCGGAATATACCGGTCGCCGGGCAAAGGCTCGCTGAATACATAGTTTCCGTTTAAGAACTGGTCTGTAAAACCGACAGTAAAATATTTATAATACCACACATCGGTCTTCATTCCTATCTGGGTACTGCCTCCCACATTTATGAATGGTCTGTACCTAACCCGCTTAATAGGTTCACCGTAGCGAAGAACCATTTCACCACGGTTTGTCTTCCATCCTGGAATAAGTTTTTTCGGCTCACTGAAACGTAAATCCGCATAGGCAACTCGCGAATAATGGTCAAGCAATCGTTCATTGTAGTCTGTTAAATAAAGGGGATCGCTTATGTTCCAGAAATATTTAATCATCTGCTTTAATTGTTCATCCGAATAATTCTTGAATTTATCCCCGAGCGCAGGCTTTAAAACTTCCTTGACGGAATTGAAAGTAAAATCAGTCCGCTCGGAATCCGGCATAAGCGACAATGCCGTTTGATATTCTTTAAAAGCAAAATCGATTTGGGAGTTTTCATAAAGCAACAAGCCCAGGTATAAATGAATATTTTTATCTCCGGGGAAAATTTGTTCGGCATTCTTCAACACATGAATTCCTTCAGTTATTTTTCTATTGTCTTCAAATAAGAAGCTAAGATGAAGATAGGCTTCTTTATAAGTTGAATCGTATTTGATTGCCTTTTCAAGATAACCTTTTGCGGAACGGTAAGACTCTTGAGCATACTTTTCGAGAGATAAATTTTCATATTGCCCGTAAGAGACAACCGAATTGTGGTAGTCGTTAAAATCAGACGCATCAATCCTGCCAAGGTTAAAAAGCGCTTCAGGTGATGTGCTGTCTATTTTAATTATGTCCTTGTATATTCCGTATGCAATGTGGTCGCTGAAGACTTTAAAAACATCGGCAAGAAGATACCTGTAGGAAAGATTTTTCGGCTCCTTGAATATTGCATCGCTCAGTAGCTCTCGCGCTTCCGTTCTTCCACTTATTGTATTTCTTTCATAATCTATTTTCGCAAGCTCATACATCGAAGGCGCATCATCATTTTCTCTAATTGATTTTTTGAAAAGTTTCTCCGCTTTCTTTACATCCTTATTTGAAAGCGCCTGCATCCCATGTTCATAATAATTTGCTGCATCAGCCGGAGAAGACTGACTGAATATTCTCCATGTAAATGCCAAAACGCAAAATGAAACCAAGAATGCGCGCTTCATCGGATTTTGAAATTTGTTACGTAAGAATTTACTAAAAAGATGTGAAAATTAAATTAGAAATTTTCAGAATGAGGAGAATGTATGATGAAAGGCGGCTAAATAATCGAGTGCGCAGTGCCGTTATTTACTGCAAGAGAGGTATTGCCAAAACTTATCTGGGAATTCTGCTGCTTTGATATTGCCAATTTTTTCTGGCACTCACTGCAGAAGTAAATATATCTTGTCCCGATAATCGATTCAACTCTGCAAACCCATACCTTGCTTATTTCTTTCGCGCAGAAAGGGCAAACCATTTGAACATGTTCTTTGTAAATTTTCTTGCACATTGGAAATCTCTCAGCTTACAATTGTTTAGACTTTCGAAAAAAAAAAAGTTACTAATCACCCCCTAAAAACAAAAATAATTTATTGCGACACGGAAATTTAAATCAAAAGCTCAATCCATAAATACACAATCCGGATGAAGTAATCAAATTAATTTCTTCTGACCTAAAA
>JAJYIL010000521.1 GCA_021790055.1 Bacteroidota bacterium | reverse complement strand
TACCGGGGCAAAGACTGAGTTTAAGGCTAAGACCAGGATTAAGTTTCAGAAAATTACTTCTTCCTTAACCTCAGCCTCAGCTTAGGCTTTTACAGCTTTGTCTTCGCAAACTTACTTATGGATTTTAGAGCATGGCTCATCAAATATTCCTGATTATCGATTCTCGTCTCGCCGTTTTCGCATTTGCAGAAAGTATAGCTCATATCTTCATGAAGCTCTCTCGCTTTCACATTATCTTTTAAAGCGAACTTTAAAACTATTTTTATTATTTCATTTTTCAACTTTTGGTCTTCGACCGGGAATGCGGCTTCTACACGCCTGTCTAAGTTTCTTTGCATCATGTCTGCACTGCTTAGATATACTTCTTCGTTACCTTTGTTGAAAAAATAAAATATTCTGCTATGTTCTAGGAAGCGACCGACAATGCTTATCACCCTGATGTTTGCGCTTAAATCCGGAACGCCTGGGATAAGGCAGCAGATGCCTCTTACAATTAAATCAATCTTTACGCCGGAGTTCGACGCCTCATACAAAGCGCAAATAATAACGGGATCCACCAGCGCATTCATCTTTAAAATAATTTTCCCTTCGCTGCCCGACTTGACATTTTCTATTTCACGGTTTATTAATGCCAGCATTTTCTCGCGCATATTTATCGGTGCAACAAACAGTTTATTAAACTCGTTTTGCTTAGAGTAACCGGTAAGGTAATTAAAAATATTCGACACATCGGAACAAATCTTCTCATCTGCAGTAAACAAGCCCAGATCGGTATAAAGCTTGGTTGTAATAATGTTATAATTGCCGGTAGAGATATGGACGTATTTTTTTACGCCGTCACTTTCGCGCCTTACAACCAGAGTCATCTTGGCATGGGTTTTTAATCCGACTAAACCGTAGACGACATGCACTCCTACTTTCTCAAGCTCGCGCGCCCAGTAAATATTATTCTGTTCATCAAACCTTGCTTTCAATTCAACAAGAACTGCAACTTGCTTACCGCGCTCCGCAGCTTCGATAAGATATTTTACTATCGGTGAATCGGTACCTACGCGGTACAGTGTCTGCTTAATGGCAAGTACGTCGGGATCTTTTGCAGCTTGCTTTATAAAATCGATCACCGGCGCAAATGAGTGATACGGATGGTGAAGCATTATGTCCTGCCTCTTTATTGCAGAGAAAATATTCTCGTCTTCTTCAAACAGCTTTAACATAACAGGGAAAAACTGCTTTGATTTTAGATGATGAACAGGCAAATCATAAAGCTGGATAACATCGCTTAATCCCAGCGGGCCGTCGAAGACATGAACATCTTCTTTTTTTATCTCCAGGTTTTCCATCAAGGTTTCAATCATGAAGTCCGGCATTTGATTTTCAACCTCGAGGCGAACAACAGAACCGAACCTTCGCTGCCTGATATTCTCTTCAATAACACGAAGAAGATCGTCCGCCTCATCCTCTTGAAGTTCAATATCAGTATCGCGTGTAATTCTGAAGCGATGGGATTCCAATACCTCCATGCCGGGGAAAAGTAAGTTCAGGTTAGCCTTAATTATATCTCCAAGCCAAACAAATTTAGCGCAGAACATTCCGTTTGTTTGCAGCTTCTTTTCCGGCGAAAGGATTTGATTGATCTGTAAAAGCCGCGGCAAAATACTCGGGACTTTAACTCGTGCAAAATGATTTTCGCCATTCGGCTTCTTAACTAAGATTGCAAGACTTAAGCTTAAATTAGAGATGTACGGAAAGGGTCTGCCGGGATCGAAAGCAAGCGGAGTAAGGATTGGAAAGATTTCCTTTTTAAAATATTCTGTCAAAATTTCCTTTTCATTAACAGGTATACTTTCATATTTCAAAATATCAATATTATTTTCCTGCAGCGCCGGCACTATCTCATTCTTCCAAACGTCGAGCACTTGCTGAAGCATGGGATGAAGCAACTTTTCAATTTTCTGAAGCTGGGCTAAGGGAGTCAAGCCGTCTATAGTGGGCTCAGAAACATTTGCTGCAATTTGTTCCTTCAGACCCGATACTCTTATCATATAAAATTCATCCAGGTTAGTGTGAAAGATTGAGATGAATTTTACCTTTTCGAGCAGCGGTTGTTCCGGGTTTAATACCTCTTCAAGAACTCTTCTGTTAAACTCTATCCAGCTTAAATCCCTGTTGAAGAAATTTTTCGGATCATTATATTTTTTTAGTAATTCTTTTCCTGTCATAACAGTTTTTAATTATCACTGTTCAATATATGACTTTTCCCGTTCTTTTTCTCTGTAAAATTTCATATCGTTTAGATATTCTCTTGCCTTCAACATCAAATTCTTTGAGTATAAAACGGGATCGGTAATATTCGATTTTTCGAAATGCTTAATTGGAGTTGTAATCCATTTTTCTTCCCACCTGTAAATATCACAGTTGTTCCCGGTCTTCAAGCTATCCGCAAATCTTTGCCAGCGTTTAAGATAATAATCTTTAATAAGGTTATTCCAAACTTTGGCTGCGTATTCCGATAGATGTGAGCCTCCCCAGGTAGTAATTTGTCTCTTCGCATTCTCCTCGTAGAAATTTTTCTCTTTTGTATTGACTCCCCAGCTTCGCGCAAATCCCACCCATCTTGCAAGCTTGTACAACGGGTGTTCTCCGAGGAGGCTGTCAATATTGTCCAGTAGAATGAAGGCTTTACTCAATGCTTCGTCCCTCGTTTTGTAATTCTTTGTAAGCTGGGATTTGATCGCAAATTTTAATAAAGAATCGACTTTGTATCCTGCATATTGTGCCGCAATTTGAATTGCATCATCGCGATATAAATTATTTTTATCAACGTCGTCCGAGCATGAAAGAAATAATTCGGCTGCTTTATCAAAATCTCCGGATGAATAAAGTTTTACGCTATCGTTAAGCTGGGGTCTTTGCTGGTAAAAATTAATTGAAATTCTATTTGAATCCGAATAAACCGATTTAATTAGATATTCCCATGATTCTCTTAATTTTTTAGTATACTTTCCATAGCGGGAAAGGCAGTAATTTTTAAT
>JAJYIL010000520.1 GCA_021790055.1 Bacteroidota bacterium | reverse complement strand
AAAGGATGGAAAAAGTATTAATCCTTCTATTCTTCTATAAAAGATATGGAATCAACCGCATGATTATAGTCGCTGGAATTATGAGCGTACTTTGCAATCTGTACCCGTGTATGGAGCGCAAGCTTTTCAAGTGTGCTGCGGATGTGGCTCTTTACTTTGTATGTTGAGAGGTGAAGCCTTTGTGCAATTTCTTTATTAGACAAACCATCTGCAGCAAGGTTGATTACATGCCGCTTATGTATTTTTAAAAATATTTGGATGAGAAGATTCCTTCTAAACAATCATTTTTTAGCAATAGTATAAATTTCACCATCCTTCAATTGAACAACTTTTACCATCTTTGTGCTTTTCTGCAATTCATCAATAGAAAATAAAAAATTACGATCAACATTATTAAACCAAACGAGGCAAGCTTTATTTTCCCCCTGCCAGATAGTTTTTTGTCCGGGATTAATATTCAATAGCTCCGGAGAATTATATAATGTTTTTGGCGGGCTCCATTTTGTTTCCTTGTTCGTTAAAATGTAAACTGCTTCGGGAACATTGCTGTAAAATGAATATCCGGTTTCAAAATGTTTGCGGTTATTAAGATACTCAATTACCGAGTTGTCTTTCCAGGCTTTACTGTTATATTCCCATCCGGATTGTTGAACATAATATTCAATGTTATAAAATGTTTTCGCAGCCGGATATTCCAACCAAACAATTATCACAATTAAAAATACGATAGGTACATATCTTTGTCTTAAATGTTTTGATAACCATTCTAAAATATTATCCAGAAAAAGGAACACTATGAAAATCGAAGGAATAAATACTGGCGATAAAAGTCTATTAGCAATTTTATCGTATGCGGTTGTAGTGGATGAGATTACTAAAATTCCAGAATAAAATATTATTAATAATAATGCAGGACCAAAATGATTGAATCTTATTACTTCAATCTTCCGTTTTTTTACTAAAAAGATTCCGGCAAAAATTCCAGCAGCGGCTGTCAGCAATAAAAAGAATAATTGCATCTCGTCTATATGCAGAGGTAAATACCATTTCAAAACTGTATTGAATAAGAATAATAGATTCTCGGATAATGTGTATGATGATTCGGCGCGCTGACCAACGAATGTACCGGATAAAAAATAATTTCTTAAAATCCATAAGCCTGTAGGTAATATAGTGATGAGCAGAAAGATGGCTAAATGCCGGAACATTTCTTTTAGTGATTTTCTTTTCCAAATGAAGATGCTTACAGCGCCTGTTAAAATTATTATGACTCCGACATAGCGTGTAAAGCAAGCTAAAGATGCCGCTGTTGAAAAAAGAATAAGCGGAGATATGGTCCCTTTTATCCGATAGATATCAAAGTAAAAAAGATAAAGAAGAATAAACAAAATGAAGAGAGGTTCTGATAATGCAATTAGAAAATTTTGAACAAATACAAACGAAATTAAAATATATGCGGTTCCGGTTACAGTTAAAAGTGCAGACTTCAAATATTTTAATAAAAATAAACCGGAGAGATAAACGATAAGACCTAAAAGAATTGCATTTAAATAGCCGGCGGATACCAAAGGGTCCAAAGAAAATATTATTTTTATTGCAGCTAATAACAATGGATAAAGCGGCGGCTGAAGCACAAAGTTGAAGCCGTCATAACCAATAAAGCCTGTGCCGTCCGCTATGTGTCTTGCTACAGATATATAATATACAGAGTCCGGCGCTACTCCAGCGCCGTACCGGCTTGTAAGAAAAACGACTGCAATCGTTCCGATGAACCCCAATATCGCAATCAGAGCTTTAACTTGTATTTTAATTCTATATTCCGGAATCATTAAATTTAAAACAACATAGTTTACTGACGACCTTGCCTAGCCGTTTAATTTGATATCCCTTTTATGAAATCCACATCTTATTTTTTACTTTTGTTTGTTACTTTGCAGTGATATGCCGGCTAAATCTCCAATAACATTTACAAGCTGCTGATTGACGGCAACAAGATTATTGAGTTTAGATATTCGGGTGCAAAGTGCTTGATGCTGATGACAATTTTATTGATCCAAAAGACCATGACTTTTCTTTTCGTTCTTTTTTTCTCTCTTAGCATCCTTTTTTTCTTTCATTGTTTTTGCGGGCTCTTTTTTAGAATTCTTTTTGCTGTTCTTACCTTTGCTCATTTCATTTTCCTATAAGTTAATTATTAAATGTAAAAGTTATATATTGAAGGAGGTTAAATCAATCGACCAAAGGGATGAAAAAGGAACTACATCTATTGTGTTAACTTACTAGTGAAGGATAAAGACATTCTATTAGTTATTCTCTAAAGATAAAAGAATCTGAAAGTTTATCATTTTCGGCTTTGTCGGGCTGCTTATAAAGTGTTTGATTTATAATATCGGCTATTTGTTTATCATGATAATTTCATTAAACATTTTCTAGTGGTTATGCTTCTTTCTTTTTTATTGCATCCGCCTTTCTGCTCTCTGCCATTTTTTTCTGAACTTGAATGAATCCTTCGGCTTTTGCTTTTTCCATTTCAATACTCTTTAACATTTCCGATTCTTCCTCTTTAAATTCAGATTGTAAAACTACAATCTGTGCTTTTGTTGCCGCACGTTTAAGCTCCAACCCGGATCGTTTGCGCTCAATTTCCTGCTGACGCATTAATTGTTCTTCACTGTTCTTCGCTTCCTGGGATAGTCGAGCCGAGCCCGTTAATACGCCTTCCGGTCCTACATAAACATCGAGCAGCTCAATTCCGTGGTCGGTAAGTTTGAACTCGCGAATCTGATTCGAGTGTGCCATGCCGCGCGATTTAAGAATGTACAAACCTCTATTACGCTCTCCGCCGATTTCAATATCGCGTAAAAGCAGCCATGTGTCTATCAGCGATGATATTGATATATCCGTGATCTCCTGGTTTTCACCCGCATTAGTTAGGCTTGCAAAGAATGCGGTAATATTCCTCATCTTCAGAAAATCGACAAGACGCAGCAGCATTATTTTTACTTCTGTATGGTTTCCTCCCATGACAAATGC
>JAJYIL010000519.1 GCA_021790055.1 Bacteroidota bacterium | reverse complement strand
TTTATATTTTATTATTAAAAATAATATCTCGAAGTACTATTTGTCATTCCTGCAGATTGGAAATATTGACCCTGGCTTCAAAAAAGAACTTACTGAATATGGTAAAGATTGGTTTTATTCAACAAAGCTGCGGCAGATTAAAAAATACTCCGGCAAACCTTGAGCCAAATCATGCTAATTAATTTTATATAAAATAGTTAAAGACTTTTCTATTACATTTACTTTGTATTTGCGAGTCAATATTTAAAAAATCCTTCTCCACTTTTTCTTCCTAATTTTTTAGCAGCAACCATTTTTTTCAACAAAGGACAAGGACGATACTTCGGATCATTAAAGCCGTTATAAAGTACTTCCATTATAGCAAGGCAAACATCCAAGCCAATAAAGTCTGCTAAGGTCAGAGGTCCCATCGGATGATTCATACCAAGTTTCATGACAGTATCGATGTCTGTAGCTGATGCTACGCCTTCCATTAGTGCAAAGATTGCCTCGTTTATCATTGGCAATAAAATTCTGTTTGAGATAAAACCCGGATAATCAAAAACTTCAACTGGTATTTTATCAAGTTTAATTGCCACGAATTTGATAGCTTCAAAAGTTTCCATACTTGTTGAATAACCTCTAATTATTTCTATAAGCTGCATCATCGGAACTGGATTCATAAAATGCATACCGATAAAACGCTCTGGTCTTGTTACAGCTGATAATTCAGTAATTGAAATTGATGATGTATTTGAAGCAAATATAGATTCTTCTTTAATTTTATCATGAAGCTCTCTAAATACCTTTAGCTTAGCCTCCTTTTCCTCATATATTGCCTCTATGATTAAATCCGAATTTACCGGTGTATTATTTACACCCACAACCTTTTTAATATTAGAAAGAGCTTTCGATTTATCTTCTTCCTTAATGGCGCTCTTTTTTACTTGTCGCTCCAAATTCTTTGTAATCGTGGCAATTGCTTTATCTGCTAATTCAGAATTCATTTCAACTAAACTAACATTATAATTCTTTAGCGCAAAAACATGAGCAATCCCATTACCCATTGTTCCCCCACCTATTACGGTTACATTTTTTATTTCCATTTTTGTGTCCTACTATTTGGATGAATAATTTTTTACAATCAATGCCGAGGCTTCACCACCGCCAATGCAAAGAGAAGCAATTCCGAACCGAGAATTTCTTCTTTTCATTTCATATATCAACGTAGTAAGAATTCTTGCACCGCTTGCGCCTATTGGATGCCCAAGGGCAACTGCTCCGCCATTCACGTTAACCCGGGAAGCGTCAAGTCCTAAAAGCTTATTAACCGCAAGAGATACTACAGAGAAAGCCTCATTAATCTCATATAAATCTATATCCTTCACACCCATTTTAGCCTTCATTAGAACTTTGTTTATTGCATCGGCTGGAGCTGTAGTAAATTCTATCGGAGCTTTTGCCGAAGAACTTTGCGCAATAATTTCTACAAGCGGAACCAGTCCCAAATTTATTGCACTTTCCTCGCTCATTACAAGTAAAGCTGTCGAACCGTCATTTATGCTTGATGAATTTGCAGCAGTTAAAACTCCGTCTTTTTCGAAAACCGGTTTCAGCTTCGAAATTTTTTCAAAATTAACTTTAGAAGGTTCTTCGTCTGTATCAACAAAGCTTTCAATTCCCTTTTGTTTCACCGGGACTTTAATAATTTCATCTTTAAACTTTCCTGAATTTTGAGCGTCAATTGCACGGTGATATGATTGAATCGCAAAATCATCAAGTTGCTCGCGGGTAAATTTAAAATCCTTTGCACAAGATTCGGCACAGCTACCCATATGAATATCGTTATAAACATCCCACAAACCATCCTTTACCATAGAGTCGGTTACTTCACCGTTGCCGAGCCTGTAACCGTTTCTAGCATTCATTAAAAGATATGGTGCATTACTCATGCTCTCCTGCCCGCCGGCAATTATCAAATCAGCGTCTCCGCATTGGATTGCTTGGTGTGCAAGCATTACGGCTTTTAGTCCGCTGCCGCACATTTTATTTATCGTCATGCATTCAACTTTATTTGGCAAGCCTGCATATATCGCTGCTTGTCTCGCCGGCGCCTGTCCTTGTCCGGCAGTTAAAACATTTCCCATTATTACTTCATCAATGAGGTCAACATCAATTCGAGAATCATCAACAACAGCCTTTATGGCAATACTTCCAAGTTTTGCCGCGCTAAACGAGGACAATGAACCGTTGAATGAACCTATAGGTGTTCTTTTAGCGCTTGTTATTACAACCTTTTTCATTTTTTCCACCTTCCGTTATTTTGATGTTAATGCTGATAATTCATAAACAATATTCAATGCAATCAAATTAGGATTAATATTGTTTTGAATAATCGACGATAAATATTCCAGTTTATAAACAATGTTTGAAAGTGAAATCCCGGGAAATCTCTTGTTGAATTTCTCGAGTGTTTCAATATATTCTATAAAATAAAAATCACTTATTCCAAGTTGAAATTTCTGCACATCGTTCAGCCATATGATTATCGTGCTTATCAACAACTTAAGAGTTTCCGTATCATTGTCTGAAAGTATAGTATTAAACTGCTCTAAAGCCGAATGAAACTTTCTTCCAAAAGAATAGCGTAATATGTAAATGGTTTTTTCAAGCAATGCCTCAAAATCATTTTCAATAAGTTTAACAGCATTTGTTATAGAGCCTGAAGCGAAAGGCGCGATCTTTTCGGATAACTTTGTATCTGCTTTGAAATATTCCACTAAAATTTTTTTTATATCTATATTATTGAGCGGTTGAAAATTAATTACGCTGCATCGCGATCGGATAGTTTCTCTTAATAAAGCTGGAAACTGTGTAGTTAGTACAAAGATAATTCCCGCAGGCGGTTCTTCTAATGATTTCAATAGAGCATTTTGTGCTTCTTCATTCATCAAATGAGCACCTGAAATAAGTACGATCCTGTAAGTGATATCGGAATATTCGTAAGATAAAAACTTTTTGATATCACGGATGCTGTTTATCTTTATGCTGTTGGCTTTAGG
>JAJYIL010000518.1 GCA_021790055.1 Bacteroidota bacterium | reverse complement strand
ATAGATTATTGAATTTGCGAGGCGGCAATAAAGCTGCGCATCGGCTTCCGCAGCATTAATCTGCCTCAGTACTACTTGACTATGCGTCCATGCTAGTTCGAAGACACGATTCGCGAGCCGTCTGTCCTGGTATTTATCAATTAAATTAACAGCTTTGTCGCGTGTTTCACTAATCCCCAAAATCATATCTATCGATGCCGTTTCTTCAGGTTCGAGTATTATTTGATACCGGATTGAAACGATTGGATCCAGAACCGAACCTTGACTATTAGATAGCGCTGTGAAATCTTTCATCGCTTTAGGAGAATTAATTGAATTTCCGCGACCGATGAATTGCATCCGGTCAGTTTCGAAGGACACTTCTTCAACTTTTGCCCCGCGCACTGCCATCATGTGGAACATCCAATATGTCTGGTCTTCGGCGGAGCGAGGTCTGCGGGTGCATAGAATTGCCTGTCGTTCATAAATAATCTCGGTCTGAACGAATAGATTACTGAATGCCGGGTGCAGCGCATCCGAAGCTGATGAAGCAAGCACTACTTCTGCGTAACTCGTAACATCGATTGCCCTACGTGTTCGTGAGCGGTTCGTTAGATGAATGCGGCGCAATTCGATATCATCTTCAGGCGAGACAACAATCTCGGTATGCAAATCAAAGTTCTGATCGCGCCGGCGAAATTCAGCATGCCCTTCCGAGAAAATAGCTTCATAATTTTTAGTGCGTTTTAATGTTGGCTGATATGCGGTTGACCAAAACTCTCCGCCGGCTATATCGCGGATATAGCAAAATGTACCCCAGTTATCCAGTGAAGTGTCTTCATGCCAGCGGGTAACGGCAATATCATGCCATTTGCTGTAGCCGCCGCCTGCGCTTGTAATCATCACGCTGTACCTTCCATTCGATAAAAGCTGCACCTCTGGGACCGCAGTATCCGGGTTGTTAAATATTCGTACCGGCTTCTCCGGATTGATGAGATTTGTATTAGTGTCCGAGAGTCCTGAAGTATGAAGATAGTACGTTGTGGTTTTGGGAATTCTTTCCTGAAGCAGCAGCATGGTTGCTTCGAACAACGGATCCGACTCAAAACGTTTTTGCATCGGACGATCCAGAAGCAGGTAAGCCAATGAAAGGAGGCTCATGCCTTGATGATGCGCCATGTAAGATTTAACGACCACACTCGATTGCTCGCGTGGAAGGCGTGAGGGTGTATAATCTACGGCTTCATAGAAACCAAACTTTCCAACTAACCCGTCAGAGTCAAGTTGCTGAAGATTAATGCACGCCTCTTCCGGTTCCACCATCAATGCAAGCGCCGATGCATAAGGCGCAATAACCAGGTCTTCCGCTAATCCGCGTTTAAGTCCCAATCCCGGAACTCCGAATGCACGGTATTGGTAATTAAGATTAACATCCACAGTGTTATAACATGATTCGGAAATTCCCCACGGAACATCTCGCTGTTTTCCATATTCAATTTGTCTTTTCACAGCCGCCTTGTAAGTCTGGTCGAGCAGTGTATTTTCGTATGTAGGCATTACCAGCAGCGGCATAAGGTATTCGAACATTGAACCGCTCCATGAAAGAAGAATCGGCTCACCGCCGACGGAAGTAAGCAAACGTCCTAAAGCAAACCAGCTTTCCTGCGGCAATTGTCCTTGTGCAATTCCCACGAAACTGCTCAACCTTGCTTCCGAAGCCAGGAGATCATAATAACTTGGGTCCCGCCTTTTCTCGTCGACATTATACCCAACAGAAAGCAGGTGACGCGTCTTGTCATATAGAAAATCATACTTTATATCCGAAAGTTCGATTGCCTGTTTTGCAAGAAGTTTAATAGACGCAATCCTCTCATTGGCTCGTTTGCTTGCTTCTATAATGAACCGTCTAATTTCATTTAGCTGTTCTTTTTCTTCGGTTGTCATGTCCGGTGAAAGCCATCCAATGACAGGTGAAAGTTCAACATTAAGCTTTGCCAGTTCGCGCATTGTCGGAATCTCATCTATACCGGGAAAATATTTCTTCACCTCCGGGGTAACATGCATGTTAATCCACGGGGTAAGAAAAGTCATTTCATCTATAACGCTCCGGCACTGATTAGCAAGTGAATGCGCCCACAATGCAGCTTCATTTTTATTACTTGCAAAATCATTTTCTATTTTAGCGGTAGATACTGCTAACCGGTTAAGACTTTGCCATACTTCCCAAAGTGAGGTTGGAGGGCGATTGATAATAAGTTCCAAATCTTTCTGAAGGTGAATGTGCTTGTCATGATTGATTCCCTCGGCAGCGTCGATTAGAATCCTCAGAGTGTCGCTTATGCCTTCGAACATTTGTGAGCCCGCTATTTTATAATCTTGAAGAGCGAGGATTCCCTGGCGTAATGTAAGCAGATGACCGGCAAGGTTCCCGCTGTCGACCGATGAAATATAAAGAGGTCGCAGAGGTGTTAACGATTGTGTATCATACCAGTTTAAGAAATGCCCTTGATAACGTTCCAGGTTTTCCATAGTGCGGAATGTATTCGAGGTACGATCAATAAGCTGCCCGCAAGTGATATAGCCAAAATCATAAGCAGATAAATTCGCGAGTAGTGCAAGTCCTATGTTAGTCGGCGAAGTGCGATGCGCAACTACGGCAACCGGATTTTCTTGATAATTATCCGGAGGCAGCCAATTATCATCCGGACGTACAAACGTCTCAAAGAATGACCATGTTTTCCGGGAAAGATTTCGTAAAAATAATTTCTGATCGATAGTTAAGTTTGCTTTTCGGCGTGCAAGCGGCAGACTTATCCACCATGTAATTGCCGGAGACGCTGCCCATAAAAATAGTATCGGAAGAATAACTACTGGTATAGTCTGTTTGAAAAACACGAAATAAAATATTGTAAGAATAGAAATGATTGGCGATATCCACATGGTTCTAAAAGTGCCGGGTAAATCGATGCGGCTGCTCCGATGTGCAACATTGGAAGGATTCCATTCTAAAAGTTTCTTATGAGAAATCACCATTCGCCAAAGAGTTCGGATAATAGCATCCAAGTTGAAAAA